>NZ_DALZOJ010000001.1:0-291400 GCF_032004885.1 Moraxella sp. CTOTU47579 | reverse complement strand
ATACGCTTAAGGATTGTGTTGAAAGTTGCTTGGTATAATTCGGTTTTAACTATATTATTGTTGACGGTATCAAAACCTAACGTTTGATAAATCGGTTTTTGACGCGTGGCGCGATTGGTGATATCAATATCAATAATTCCCAACTTGGTCGCGCTAGTTTTATTAGTATCTGTATCCCATAGCGTTTTCATTAAACTACTATTGACGTCAAAGAACACCATCGGATCTTGGTTACCACCGCACATAATGACAGGCATTGTTGGTAAATAGCCACGCAAGTCATTGGCTTTTAACGCTTTACGCAGGGGATGTTCAGGCAGTGTGGCAGGCACTGGGCTATAGTTGGTATAACCTTGTAAATAAGGCACTGCCCAATCGACATTTTTTTGGGCATCCGCCAAGTACCCTAATCGGTAGTCATTTTTGACTAAATACTGCGTCGTATCAAAACCAAAACTAAATGCTGGGTCAGACGGTGATAACGCATCGAGCGTTGAATTGCCCGTTGGGGCTTTTTGAAACATCGCTGAGGCAGGCAATTTACCACTTAAAATGAGCTGCATATCAGTCATGCTGGCGCTAGGCAGTAGTGAGGGGATTTCATCGGCATTGGCTGGCGCGAACATGTCACTGGGTTTGGCATAAATATTGCCATATTGCTCTTGATAGTTGCGAGCCATCAGCGGGGCAAAAAACGTCGCACCGAGCATAACTTTGCCACCAAATACCACATCACCAAAGGCTTCCATGGCATAGGGTCCAGAAATTGGCAGGGCTGCTGTCACAGGTTCTTTGAGCGTTTCAAGATAGCGCGTGGTTGCCATGGTGACATAGCCACCTTGAGAATAACCTGTGATAAACAATTTGCCATTGTCAGCAACATTGGTTGCACTGCCCGTGCGGCGTACCACTTCCCTGCCTGCTTTTAACGCATCTGCCATCTCGTGTGACTGCTGCTGTGCATTGAGGTACGGATGATAAGCTAGGCTTGATTTGTCATAACCTGCATAATTGGGTGAGACAACCACATAGCCTTGCCCTGCAAACAAAGCCGCTAACAATGTCGCCGCCGGTCCTGCTTCATTATTGGCATTACCGACTTCTGCAAAATTATAGGCTTTGGTCGTTGCCGTACCGTGGGCATTGAGTACAATGGGTCGATTGCCGCTACAGCTTGCATCCGTGCCTGTTGGAATAAACACAGCACCCGTCGCATCGGTCTTATTACCTTTGACATCGACGGTATCATATTGCATGTATTCTACACGCACACCGCACTTGGGCGTGGCTGCAACTTTGCTAAAATCGGGGTCTGTGGTATTAAATAACTGGGTTAAGGCGCTGGCGGTGAGATTTTTGGTCGTTAATGGATCTTTGATTAAATTACCTGTGGGCAGTGAAGCAACGCCTGTTTTGGCAGGTGGCGTTGTAGTGGAATCATTATCGCTACCACAAGCGGCTAAGGTTGATGCCAAACACACGGAGATAAAAATTTTGGTTAGGTTAAAAGCAGGGTGGATTAAATCAGACTGACGGTGCATCTCATACTCCTTATGAGGAAATTAATGGTTCATATCCTTGAACAACGCATCATGTTACCCAAAAAAAACGGGCATGAAAACGATACGCTCATCATGCCAGTTTTTATACTATTTGAACATCCGTTTCTAAAAAAAATTACTACTGAAACAAAAAAACCTAAAGTAGCTCTAAACAGGTTTGCGTTTAAGCTTGCTCCAAACCGCAGTTACTGGGCCCGATAAGGCGTAAATCACGCTAATCGCCAGCAGTCCTGCAGGAATATTATACAGCACGATACCGAGCGCAAACACAATCAAAATCAATGCCACAAACGGGACACGCTTTTTATCAAACTCTTTAAAGCTATAGTATTTTAAATTACTCACCATCAAAAAGCCCGCAATCACTACCCAAATGGCTGCCAAAATTTGAAAAGCGGGACTGGTCGCCGGCAATTCAACTTGCCAATCCATATGTACCATCACAAACGTCGTGACTAAAATAGCGGCTAACGGACTTGCTACCCCGACAAAGTATTTTTTATCAACAACACCAATTTGTACATTAAAACGCGCCAGTCTCAGCGCGGCACAGGCAGCATACACAAAGGCGCAAGCGATACCAATACGCCCCAACGGCTCTAACGCATAATGATAAATCAATAACGCAGGCGCAAGTCCAAACGCGATGCAGTCGGCTAGCGAATCTAGCTGCTCGCCAAAGGGACTTTGTGCATTGAACAGCCTTGCCGCCCGACCATCTAACCCATCTAGCAATGCCGAGATAAAAATCGCCACACAGGCACGCATATAATGCCCTTCCCCCAACGCGCTTTGGGTAATCGAATAAAATGCCGCAAGCAGCGACAATAGCGTAAATGAATTGGGAATTAAATAAACGCCTTTTTGCGCAATCGTTTTATCAGCGACACGCGCATTTTCAATGACTTCAAAGGTGAGCCCATCGTAGTCATCGGTTTCTGCCAATTCACGGTTACGCTGATGCTCAAGCTGAATCGGATTGATATCCTTAGTGTGCTGTTGCGGCTGTTGCGGCTGTTGTAATGCGTCGATGGGCGTCTTGATAAGGGTTGGTTGGTTATTATCGTTATTCATTGATTATCCTTGCAGGTTGTCTCTTGCAGGTCGTCTATAATAAATCGTTTATTGCTAAGTGCATCGAGCTCGGTAACAAATTGCGAAATTTGGCGGGTTTTGTGACCAGTTAACCCGCCAAGTGTGACATTATTCGCCAACCAACCATTGTACTTTGGTGCGCTGCTCCACACTCATTTGTGGGCTTTCAGGATGCTGCAAAATTGGCTGTAGATATTGCAAAATCTCTTCGGCTTTAGCATCAAATTGCCAAGGTGGGTTAATCACCAACATACCCGTCCCATTTAAACCCATCGGCAAATCGGGTGGGAAAATATTCAGCTCAAGTACCAACTGACGGCGGATTTCGGTGCGTTTCATTTTTTTATAAAACAGCTCAACCGCATCGTTGTTTTTGATGGGATACCAAAGTGCCAATACCCCGGTTGACCATTTTTTATGCGCTTTGACCAATAAATCTACCAATGCGCTAAAATCACGGTGTTCCTGTTCAAAGGGGGGGTCGATTAAAATTAACCCGCGTTTTTCTTGCGGTGGTAGCACCGCCAAAATTCCTTCATAGGCGTTGCGATGTTGCACGCCAATGGGCAATTGGTGCAGTTGGTAGTTGAGCGCATCAAACTCGCTTGCTTTCCATTCAAACGCTTCGGCGCGATTGGTAATTTCTGGGTGAGCGTCTTGTTGTTTTTCGATGTGATGGGCAATAAACCAAGGCGAACCTGGATACACATGCT
Source organism: Moraxella sp. CTOTU47579 (assembly GCF_032004885.1). Classification (NCBI taxonomy): domain Bacteria; kingdom Pseudomonadati; phylum Pseudomonadota; class Gammaproteobacteria; order Moraxellales; family Moraxellaceae; genus Moraxella; species Moraxella sp. CTOTU47579. Next base: position 288,030 of record NZ_DALZOJ010000001.1, on the reverse strand, counting down.
TATCGTAGAATTTTTTGGCGTAGCCAATATCTTGTAGATAGGTTTGCACCGCCTGTGGCGCTTGGCTATTATCTTGCGCTAGCAGTTTGGTAATGCCATGGATGGCTTCACCCGTTTTTTTGGCTTCATCACTGGCAAGTGAATACAAACCGCGACCACCATACGCATCCAAAATATAGTAAGGTTTTGGCTTGGCGCTCATCATCTCAAGTAATTGGAGTAATAAAACGTGTTTTACCACATCAGCGAAGTTGCCCGCGTGGTAGCTGTGTTGATAATTCATAATAAATTTTTCGTAAACAAATTAGCAGGTATGGTAGCATAGCTATCAAAAATTGGCGAAGTTTTTGCTAGAAGTTTTTGCTAAAAATTGCCCAGTTAAATGTTAAACAATGCTGGAGGAAACACAGCGCACATGCCAGAGTTGAATTTTATCCTGCCCAACTGGTTTGAAAAAATAAATGACGCACAGCTTGACGGTCTGGTTAATGACGGTTTTATCGTGCTAGATGACTGTTTTGACGTCAAATTTTTTCAGGCGTTACAAAAAGAGAGTGGCTTGATTGATTACCATGCCGCCAATTTGACGCAGGGTGAGCGAATCACTAGCATTCGCGGGGATAGCACCCGCTGGATTGATGAGCACTGCCCGATTGGTATGCAGTATCTACAAGCGATTAATGAGCTCGCGCAATTTTTTAATCAAACCTTATATACCGGCATTCGCCGTAGTGAGGCTCATTATGCCCGCTACCCTGCAGGGTTTGGTTATCAGTGGCATTCAGACAACCCGCAAGGGCGTGATGAACGTGTGTTATCGGCGGTTTTTTATCTCAATGACGGTTGGGGGGCGCCCGATGGCGGTGAAATTGTCGTCATCGATCACCATGACACACAGCAACAATTACAGCCCCAAGGTAACAGATTGGTGGTTTTTAACAGTAACTTAGTCCATCAAGTCGCAATCACCCATCGTGAACGCTTCTCTATTGCCACTTGGATGAGAAAAGATGGGCTAATTAGCCAGTAATAAACTTGCCGCAATCCCCCACATCACAACCCCGATGAGGATATCAAGAATTTTCCAAGACAGTGGTTTGGCAAATAGCGGCTGCAGCATACGCGCACCATAACCCAAACTAAAAAAGAAAATAAACGAAGATAAAATTGCACCCAACGCAAACGCCAGTTTATCGGTAACCTGTGATGCAATCGTCCCAAGCAAAATCACCGTATCTAAATACACATGGGGATTGAGCCAAGTAAATGCCAAGCACATGGCAATCACTTGTTTTAAATTACCAACGTCTTCACCCTGCGCCACGAGCGATTGGTTTGATTGATAAGCGGCAATAAAACTTCGGGCGCCATACACAATTAAAAACAACGCCCCTGCGTATTTTGCGATGGTGATAATCAGCGGAAATTGCGAAATCAGCTTGCCAAAACCAAACACGCCACCCGTAATCAACACCGCATCGGATAACGCGCAAATCAGACACACGATAAACACAAATTGTTGTTTTAGCCCTTGTTTAAGCACAAACGCATTCTGTGCCCCAATCGCCAAAATTAACGAAAAGCACACGCTCATGCCCATTAAAAAAGTAGAGATATTCATCGATACCACAAGTCCCCAGTAACATTCGCAAAAAACACAAAAAAGCACAGTGAGAAAAAAGCATAGCGAGAAAAAAAGCGTATTGTAGCCAAAATGCTGAGCGATTGCGAACAATGCGACCCGCTAAGGCGCTAATTTATGCTAATATGCAGCGCAAATAAGCGAGCTTTTTGAGAGATTTTTAAGAGATTTTAAGGAAACGATAATGACTGATTATGCCAGTAACGCCACTGATTTAGACCACCTTCAAGCGCAAACCTTAGCACTGAGTTTACAGCTGATGCGCGAGCCATCAGTGACGCCAACTGACCTTGACTGTCAAAATATACTGGCTGAGCGGCTTAACCACCTTGGGTTTGATTGTGAATTTTTATACTTTGGTGAAAAAGGTGCGACAGGACGCGAAGCAGAAGTCAAAAATTTATGGGCAATTCGTCAAGGTCGTGGGCAGGCGCAGGCGCCCGTATTATGTTTTGCAGGACATACCGATGTCGTGCCCACGGGCGATGTCAGCCAATGGACTTATCCGCCATTTGAGCCTACTATCAAAGATGGCATACTGTATGGGCGTGGTGCTGCAGACATGAAAACAGCGATTGCGGCATTTACTGTCGCTGTTGAAAATTTTGTCGCCAAGCACCCCAATCATCACGGCTCAATTGCTTTCTTAATCACCGCTGATGAAGAAGGTCCTTCGGTTAACGGTACAGTCAAAGTGGTGGAAACATTGCAATCGCGCAACCAACCCATAACCTATTGCTTGATTGGCGAACCCTCTAGCACTCACACATTGGGCGATATCATCAAAAATGGTCGCCGTGGCTCGCTTGGCGCCGTTGTGACAGTCACTGGCAAACAAGGTCATGTTGCCTACCCGCATTTGGCAGTGAACCCTATTCATTATGCCTTGCCAGCCCTATCCGAGCTTTGTAGCCAAACTTGGGACAATGGCAATGCGTATTTTCCCGCCACCACCCTGCAAATCTCCAACCTTAATGCAGGCACTGGGGCTAACAATGTGATTCCTGCAACTTTAAGCGCCGAATTTAATTTTCGTTTTTCAACTGAGACCAACGATGAGAAACTTAAAGCGACCACCCATGCGATTTTTGACAAGCATTTTCAAGACGGTGCAGCCAGTTATCACATCAATTGGAAATTATCAGGCAACCCATTTTTGACGCCGCAAGGCAACCTCGTCGGCGCCTGTCAATCCGCGATTAAAGCCGTGACAGGGACAGATACAGAGCTGTCAACCACAGGCGGCACTTCAGATGGTCGTTTTATCGCAACGCTGAATGTTGACAATAGGTCGCCTGAAGTGGTTGAGCTTGGCGTGCGTAATGCAACCATCCACCAAATTGATGAGTGTGTAGCAGTTGAAGACTTGGGCAAACTTGCCGCAATTTATGAGCAAATATTACAAAACTTACTGTTAAACTAAATACTGTTAACCTACATATGGCATGCTAACAGCCCAGTGATACGGCTAATTTTGCTGGGGTTGGCAATCTTCGTGAGGTTGGCAAATGATTATTTACCCAAGTCAATGACATCAAAAAATGTTATTTTTGGCTGACGCATTAAGCAAACGTGGGTAATTTTTCATGGGTAAATTAATTTAGCTACTGCTCATTAACAATCTAGTATGAAGAAGAATCTAGCATTCAGCTTAATCTAGTTCGTCTAGCCAAGCCATTTGAATCGCTTCTAGTTGTTTTTCGGTCGATTTGGTTGGGTCATCGCCAAATTCTTCCAACTGCGTCACATACCGATGCAAATCGGTAAAACGAATATATTGCACGTCTTCATCAGGGTATTTTTCAGAAAGTTGAATGGCAATTTCTAACGTGTCGTTCCATTTGAGGGACATATTTTTTCTCCAGTTATTTGATGGGGGTGAGTTTTTTGATTTCGTTAAGATTGTCTTGCCAAGTTTTGATGACAGGATGAGCTTGTTCATCTTGCTGTACAATGACGCTGGTCGGTTGCACTTGCCCATCCAACATCAATACAATTTTGGTCAGTGCCACCACATTTAAGTCATTTTTCACCCAAAACTCGTGGCGAAAATACAGGTATTTTTTATCCCAAGCCAATAATTGACTGCGAAGCGCCAATTTATCCAACAAAAAGCTTTCTTTGATATAAGTTAATTGTTGCGATGCAATCACCCAACCTAGCTTGTCCGTTGGACGTTGCTGCATCAGCCACTGTTGGATGTTAAGCTCAATAAAGCTTAAGTAGCGATAATTAGGCACATGGTGACGAAACCCCATATCATGTGGCAAAATCCGATAGTAGCGGATGATCGCATCGCTATAGCTTGGTTTGGATGACTTTGCTTTATCGGATTTTAGCATCAAACATAAGATAAGGTAACGAAGTAATAAATTCATGAATTTTCCTTGTGATATCCGCCTGATTATAGCAAATAAAAAACCCTGACTAAACTGGTTAGTCAGGGTTGATTGAAGTTACAAAAACTTAGTGACCTGTACCATTGATATGGCGAATCATGTCTTCTACTACTTTTTTGGCATCGCCAAAGATCATCATGGTTTTGTCCATGTAGAACAAGCTATTATCAAGACCTGCGTAGCCGGCACTCATTGAGCGTTTGATGACCATCACGGTTTGCGCTTTGTTTGCTTCAAGAATTGGCATACCAAAGATCGGTGAGTTTGGATCGTCTTTTGCCGCTGGGTTGACCACGTCATTGGCACCGATAATCAGCACAACATCTGTACCTGCAAAGTCGGAATTGATTTCATCCATTTCTAAGATATCTTCATACGGCACATCTGCTTCAGCCAATAGTACGTTCATATGACCTGGCATACGACCTGCCACGGGGTGAATGGCAAAACGCACGTCCACGCCTTCTTCTTTGAGCATTTCATAAAGCTCTTTTACCGCATTTTGCGCACGGCCTTGCGCCATACCATAGCCTGGCACAATGACGACACTGCTAGAGTTTTCCATCATAAAGGCAGCATCTTCAGGTGAGCCTGTACGGTAAGTTTTGGGTCCGGTATCTTCTTCTGTCGCAGCGGCTGAGCTGCTTGACATACCGCCAAACAATACGTTGAGCAGTGAACGGTTCATGGCTTTACACATAATGTAGGACAAAATCGCCCCAGATGAACCCACCAGCGAACCTGCGATAATCAACATTGAGTTACCTAGGGTAAAACCGATACCGGCTGCTGCCCACCCAGAGAATGAGTTGAGTAGCGATACCACCACAGGCATATCACCGCCACCAATCGGCGCAATCCACATCCAGCCAAAAATAATAGCCAAAATGGTCATGGCATAAAACGCTGGCATAGATTGGGTGGTAAAATACATAATACCAAATGCTAACATCGCGATGAACAATAGCGCTTGGACAGGTTTTACCCAACTGCCTTTAATCGTCTTTGCCCAGCTTTTTGCCGCCAATTTACCAAAAGCAAACATTGACGCTGAGAAGGTAATTGCGCCAATAAAACAGCCGATAAATAACTCAAACCGCGCGATGGTGCTATGCTCGACACCTGTATGCAACACGCTCGCTAGTGCGATGGCAACCGCCGATAAACCGACTAAAGAGTGCATCAAAGCCACGGTTTCTGGCATTTGCGTCATGGCAACGGTACGTGCTTTCCAAGTGCCGACCACCGCGCCTAGTACCATCGCGCCAACAATTAATACAAATACCGGACTGGGTGCCAAGAAAAAGGTAGTGATAATAGCAATCGCCATACCTATCATACCGAATCGGTTACCACGGATGGCGGTTTTTGGACTTGATAAACCCCGTAAGGTTAAAATAAATAGCACCGCACCAATCAAATAAAACCAATCAGCGTGTTGGGCGACCCAATTCAAATTCTCATTCATCAAGCATTTCCTTCTTTGTTTGGCTCAGCTTTGGCTTTTTTATCTTTTGATTTAAACATCGCTAGCATACGTTCCGTCACCGAAAAACCACCAAAAATATTGATGCTGGCTAAAAATACCGCAAACGCCCCCAAAAGACTTGTTGGGGTAAACATATCCCCATTGATGCTGACGGTCTGCAGCATGGCACCGACGATGACAATACTGGATAATGCATTAGTCACTGCCATGAGTGGGGTATGCAGTGCAGGTGTTACCCCCCAAACCACGTAATAACCCACAAAAATAGCCAAAACAAAGATACTAAAGATTGCCACAAATGGGGTGGCAGATGTCGCAGACGCTAATAGGGTCAATAACATAAAACCTCCTAACCTCGATAGGTAAAATTAAATGAAAATTAGGTTAGCGACTGGCTAACAATACTTGACCTTGGCTAGTAACCAGCAAGGCTTTTTGGATTTCATCTTCTGGATTAAGCGCAAACACTTTATTGTCATCCATCAAGGTTGCAAAAAAGTTATACAAATTGTTGGCATACAATGCCGATGACTGCGCCGCCAAGGTCGATGGAATATTGGGCACACCCATGATGGTGACACCGTTTGGGGTGATGATATTTTGTCCGACCACTGAGCCTTCTACGTTACCGCCTGTTTCCACGGCCATATCAAGTAGAATTGAGCCAGATTTCATTTTATCGATGGTAGCTTGGTGTATCAAACGCGGGGCATTGCGACCAGGAATTTGAGCCGTGGTAATCACGATATCTGCTTGGCTGACTGCTTTATCGACAACCGCGGCTTGGTCTTTGATATATTGCTCAGACGGTGTCCAAGCATAGCCGCCTGTGTCTTTGGCTTTGGCTTTTTCCTCATCGCTCATGGGAACATCGAGCCATTTACCACCGACTGACTCCACTTGATCACGCACGGTGGGACGTAAGTCACTGGCTTCCACAACCGCTCCCAAACGACGCGCGGTGGCAATCGCTTGCAAACCCGCGACGCCCACGCCTAGGATGACAATACGCGCAGGTTTCACCGTACCTGCCGATGTCATAAACATGGGGAAAGGACGACCAAACTGGTTAGCAGCCAAAATCACCGCTTTATAACCTGCCAAGTTGGCTTGGGATGACAGCACGTCCATGTTTTGTGCCCGCGACAAAGTTCGGGGCAATAGCTCCATGGCATACACTTTGGCGTGGCGATTGGCATAGTCCTGCAAATTGGCATTGCGATACGGATTCATCATACCGATGACAATCGCTTCTTGTTTTAGCTGGTTGATTTTTTCAATCGGTAAGCTATTGACCGTGAGCACCACATCACTTGTTGAGATCGCATCATCAACAATTTGCGCCCCTGCTTGTTCCAACGCATCATTGGTAATAAACGAACCTTTACCGGCATCGCGTTCGACCACAATACTGTGACCCAACTTGATGAACTTTTTAATGGTATCGGGGGTAATCGCAATCCGATTTTCATATAATGCAGTTTCTTTTGGTACACCAATTTGCATACACTCTCCTCAAGCGGTTCGGTTGGATTCTCAATCCACAACTGACGATTAGCTTAGACAGTTATAAATTAAAAAAATGATAATTAAATTACCATAAATATAATTAATTATGCAAAACAATTCTAGGCGGAATAACAAGTAAATTTGACTGGTGCGTATAAAAAAAAGTTATCAATAAAACTTTTTACAAAATTTTCTTTTAACAAGATGGCTTTCTGAAGATTAGTTTATTTGCGTATTGCGTTTTTTAACCTTGCCATTGTCGATTTTAAATTCATCAAAATCTTGGGCAAGCCAAAAATTACCTTGATAACTGGCATCCACTTCTGCCCGAATATGTGACATATTTAAAGTTTTACTGCTAGGTTTATCAAAAGGTTGAAAACGCGCGCTAAAATGGGTCAAAATCAGGTTTTTTAACCGTGATAACTGCGCAAACTCGGCAACTTGCTTGGCGGTTGAATGCATGGAGTCAAAATAGTTAGGGGCTAATTTTCGTTTATCAGCAATTGCTTGGGTATAAGTGGCCTCGTGTACCAACACATCGGTATCTGATATGGCATCGGCTAATAGCTCAGGTGAGTCATTGTCACCTGCGACTATTAGCACGGTTTTATGCAGCGTGGTGGTGACAAAATCCGCGGATTTTAGTAAGGTGTTATCATCTAGATTGACGTCAATACCGTATTTAAGCTTTCCCCATAGCCGTTTATCTAGCACGTTAAGCTCGGTGAGTTTTTGGGTCAATAAGGTTTTTTTGGACAGGCGCTGGGTGAATTTAAAGGCGTGGCTAGGGATACGGTGTGATAGCGCAATCACGTCAACTTGTAGCTGATGGTCATCTGTCAAATCCAGCGTGATGGGTTGGTAACTATCTCCCTGCGCTCTATTTTCAATGGCGATAAAATTAATGTCAAAACTTATCATCAGCGCTGTCGTGGCTTGCACGGCTGCAAGATAATCGGCAATGGCTTGTGGAGCGATAAGGGTTAATGGATGCTTGCGCCCACTCATCGCCATACTAGCCAATAACCCTGGCAAGCCATAACAGTGGTCACCATGCACATGGGTGATACAAATCAATTCTAGCTGCATCACGGACAACGGGGTTTTGAGTAATTGATGCTGGGTGGCTTCCCCACAGTCCACTAATACCCAAGGGACGTTTTTTGCTTTGCTATAAGGATTGATGAGTGATACAGCAAGCGCGGTGACGTTGCGGTGTTTGGTGGGTATCCCTGCTGATGTACCCAAAAAAGTGAGTGTTAACATGATTGCCTCTTGATCAAACGAGTGTTACATCGTTATAGTGAATCTTTATCAATTTAACTATAAAATAAAATGCGCTAACAAATTTCACAACAACTTTTGACTGGGCTATGACATTGACTTCAACGCATCCTTTTAATCCTTAGCTTTTACCTCTTATGCTGTGTCTGACCAAATGGGCAAGTCTGTTTTAACCATCAGCCTTGTACTTGTCGATAGGCGGATTTGGGGCGTGCTTGGTTAATGGTCCAACGGCTGACGGCGGGCTGCCTGCTTAAGTTTTAAAGATTTGGTAACAGATAATAGCAATAATAATTTGGCAAGTGGGTTATTATTGGGGATGATTTCACTGAGTTTTGGTATACTCAATGCTGCTTGTATCACCTCTTATATCACCTACTGAACACAATAAGGAAATGCTATGTTCAAGTTTTTTACCCCACTCTGTTTCTCATTAAGTTTATTTGGCTGCCAAGCTGTTAGCTCAGATCAGCAAAACCACACAACCATGCCTCAGCCCATCAAGAAACCTGAGATGATGTGCACCATGCAATATGATCCTGTCTGCGTCAAAACTATCAATAATGGCATCGTCCACTATCAAACCTATGGCAACGCTTGTATGGCAAATAATGGCGGCAATGCTATGGACAAGACTATGAGTATCACCAAGGGTGCTTGTGGGTCGGACACTAGCAAGTAACTGAGTTAATAAGTAACTGGGTTAGCAAATGACTTGGCTATGATAATTTAGCCTGCCATAACGTTGCACTAGCTTGTTTGCCATAGCTTACTGACGATAAAATGAGCGAAGTGTTATAATCCCCTCTAATTACTTTGTGTTAAAGGTTTTGCATCTGTATGGCATTAGCGCTGATTATTGATGATGAAGTAGATTTGTGTCGCTTGATGCAGATGACACTCAAAAAAATGGGCATTGAAACCAAAGTCGCCTATGACTATGCCACCGGCATCAGCCATCTTCAAGCGTATAGTTTTGACTTTTGCTTAACCGATCTCAAACTTCCTGATGGCACAGGACTAGATATCGTTAAATTTATCAGTAAAAATTATGCCAAAACCCCTGTGGCAGTGATTACCGCCCACGGTAGCATGGATTTGGCGATTGAAGCGTTAAAATTGGGCGCCTTTGATTTTGTCAACAAGCCACTTGAGCTATCACGGCTACGCCAGTTGGTCGAAAACGCCTTAAAAGTGGCAGAAAATGCCCATAAACTCAATTGTAAAGAAGTCTATGATCCTTTTAGCAATCGCCTAATCGGACAATCTAACGCCATTACCCAGCTCAAAACCACCATCCAAAAATTGGCGCGTAGCCAAGCGCCCGTATTTTTGTGGGGAGAATCGGGCACGGGTAAAGAAGTCGTTGCCAAGCTCATTCATGATTTAAGCCCACGCTGCTCTGCCAATTTTGTGCCTGTTAACTGCGGCGCCATCCCATCAGAGTTGATGGAAAGCGAGTTCTTTGGGCACAAAAAAGGCAGCTTTACTGGCGCTACCGCAGATAAAGAAGGGTTATTCCAACAAGCAAATGGCGGTACGCTATTTTTGGATGAAGTAGCGGATTTGCCGATTTCCATGCAAGTCAAATTATTACGCGCGATACAAGAAAAGAAAATCCGCTCCATTGGAAGCACCCAAGAGATTGCCGTGGATGTGCGCCTTTTATCCGCTACCCATAAAAATTTGGCTAAGCTTGTCGAAACGGGTGAATTTAGACAAGATTTATATTATCGCATCAACGTGATTGAAGTAAAATTACCCAGTCTCAATGAACGGCGTGATGATATTTTACTGTTAGCCAATCATTTTATCTCTTTGATTGCAGACGATTGGGGACTAGCGCAGCCACCGACATTATCGAATGAAGCCGCGGTTCAATTGACAAACCATCACTTTGCAGGCAACGTGCGTGAATTAAGAAATATCTTAGAGCGGGCGATTACCCTAGCTGATGATAATGTGATTAAAGCCCATCATTTGAATTTGCCATTATCAGCCGCCAACGTACCGGCTGACACTCCTAGAATCCATGAAACCCAAAAAACTCATGAAATCACAGAAAACTCCAATCACCCCGTCTTATCAATACCGAGTCAACCGAGCGCGCCAAAAGTTGAGCCCTTAGCCGAGCCTAAATCCGCTTCCAACAGCCCCATCAATACTTCCTATGGCAGCAACTTGTTTGCAAGTGGTTACAAAGTCAAACCCAATATTCAACTTACGCCCACGCCCACACCAACCCAATCCACCCATGATGCGTTAACCCATGAATCGTTAACTTTAGATGCGCCGATAGGGAATATCAATGCACCTAATTTAGCCCAGCCCTCTGCTGAAGAAGGTCAACTGCCTGCCGAAGGGCTGGAAGAATATTTGATGAATCAAGAACGAAAAGTCATTATCGCGGCGCTCAACTGCAGTGGTTGGAATCGCACCCAAGCTGCTAAACTGTTAAATACAACGTTTCGCTCACTGCGCTACCGTATGAAAAAATTGGGCATTGATAGTGACAGTGATATTAATAGTGATAGTGACAGCGATGAGGATTAAAAACTTCGGATAAAGGACAAATCGATATTTTTTGATAAATCTACTATCCCTACTTGGTCATAACAAGCTAGTGGAAAACGCCGGCGGATGCCTAACCACTGGTTTGCTGATTGAGCAAATAGCACGAATCGATTGCCTTTTTCATCGAGATTATTGTCGATATTGTCAATTTGATGCAGGCATTTTACCGCAATGATATCAATGTCTAATGTAACAGCGGGTTTTTGGTACAGAAGTCTGTCTTGTTGCTGTTCAAACTTCTTGGTGAGTTGTAACCACTGCCAATAATCTATTGGCTGCGCAAATGCTAAATAAGCCACTTGGTTAAAATAAACCGCTGTATTGGATGTTTGCTGGTTTACATCGTCGTTTAAATTGTTATCACTACAAGTATCTTCACTACTATGAATCGCGCTGAGGGTCAAAGTGCCAAAGTTTTGCAGCCAGTCTTTGGCTTTTTGTAAATAATAAAGTTGTTTGACATTACTGGCTAACGACAAAACACAGGCTTCGATGACTATGACATCACGCGGTGGTACACTCATACTCAAATGCTCAAATAAACATATTTTTTGCTTAGGCTAATTAATTTTGCTGAAAACGGGTAATTTTAACCCCCACACTATCGGCTTGCTTGATGGCGGTTGGTTTGTGAATCGTCACTGTGACTTTTTCTGGGGCAAATTCTGCCAAAATCATCTCAGCGACCAATTGCGCTAACCGCTCTAATAGCGCCACTTTATTGGCAATGCTCACTTCAGCCACACGCTCACTGACACTTTTATAGTTGATGGCATCTTGAATATTATCAGTCTGCGACGCTTGGTATTGACAGCCCACCATTTCAATATCAAAAATCAATGGTTGGGTTATTTGCTGCTCCCACTCATACACGCCAATCACGGCATCGACTTTAAGTCCCTTCACAAACACCGTATCCGTTGAATTGCCCGTCAGCTTGATTGGCTGATTGTTGGACTTTTCGTTTGCAATCGCGTGTAAGGCATCCGCCGCTGAATATAGTGATTCATGCATGGTTTTTTGTGTAGGGGCTTGCGTGGTGCTGTGGGGCGTTTCAAGCTTAGTTTGTTGGGTGGTTTCTGGTGTCGTCATTTTTACTCTCGTTAGGTATTTCGCTGTTTGATTAAATCATAACTAAAAAATACCAACCCTGTCCAAATAAAGGCAAAGGTAATCAATTTATAAATGTTAAAAGGCTCATGATACAAAAATATCGCCAATAAAAAAATCATGGACGGGGTCAAATAATTTAAAAAGCTCAATAAACTAAAGTTGACCATTTTGGTAGCTTTATTAAACATCAATAGCGGTATCAAGGTCACTGGCCCTGCAAGCATCAATAAAAAAATTGATGGCGACAGCCAAAAATCTAATTGACTACTAGCAACATCATGCATAGCGAACCAGCCAATAAATACCGGCACCAATAATGCCGTTTCGATAAACATCGCAGACAGCGCATCAACCGGCGTATGGCGATGCATCAAACCATACACAGAAAAGCTACTCGCCAACAATAACGATACCCACGGCAATTTACCCAGCACGACCAACTGAATCGCCACGCCTATCGCTGCCAAAATCACTGCCATCCATTGCAAAGGACGCAGTTTTTCTTTGATAACCACTAGCGATAGTAAAATACCCATCAACGGACCAATATAATAGCCCAAACTGGCTTCCAAAATCTGATCATGATTGACCGCCCACACGTACACCAGCCAATTGACCGAGATAATCGTCCCCGAAACGGCAGTATAAAGTAGCCATTTTGGGTTGGCTTGAATCACTTTCACCCAGTGCCAGTTTTTAGTCACTATCATGATCAGTAAAATCGTGACAAACGTCCAAATAATTCGATGCCCAATGATTTCAATCGCATCATAATCTTTGAGTAGCTTAAAATACAGCGGGAAAAACCCCCAAATCAAAAAAGCAGCCAGTGCGGTCAATACCCCTTTGGGGGTGGTCACTACGGTTGGTTTTTCATGGTCAGTCATATCAACAGCACGGGTCGGAATGTCACTATTGATGATATCAATGGTTTGACTTTGGGGGATTTGATTTTCGGGGATTTGATTTTTCATTAACACAACGATAAATTTTATTTTTTATAAAAAAGTCAAAACTAAGAAAGTCATAGTCTATCTTAGTTTTCATGTCATCAATGTAAAGACTTGCGACAGTGATACAAATTTAGCTCACCTAGGTTTAGTCAGTCACCACTTTAACTTGCAATCCTGCACTATTGACCAGTTCAGCAAAGTTAGGGAAGCTAGTATTGACCGTTTCAGTACCATGAATGGTAATCGTATCGCTTGCTCGCAAACTTGCCACAGTAAAACTCATGGCAATGCGATGGTCATGGTGACATTCAATCTCACCACCGCCAAACACCTGTGCCACATCACCGCGACCTTCAATTTCGATGCCATCATCGAGTACAGTACAGGCAATTCCTAAGGTTTTTAGCCCATCTGCCATGACTTGAATACGGTCAGATTCTTTAACGCGCAGTTCAGCTGCGCCATGCAGCACGGTTTTACCCGTGGCACAACTTGCTGCCACAAACAGCACAGGGAATTCATCAATGGCGAGTGGCACCAAGTGCTCAGGAATCTCAATACCTTGCAATTTTGAAGATTTCACCACGATATCGGCAACTGGCTCACCGCCAACGGTGGTTTCATTGATCAATGTCAAATCAGCGCCCATCAGCTTTAAGATATCAATCACGCCAGTGCGCGTGGGATTGATGCCCACTTTTTTGATGGTCACATTGCCTTGTTGGGCGATGGCGCCTGCCACCATAAAAAATGCCGCAGATGAAATATCAGCAGGCACTGCGATATCACATGCCGTTAATTCGCCGCCCCCTGTCACACTGATTTGATTGCCATTGTGCACTTTTGACACTGTCACAGGATAACCAAATGCCGTCAGCATGCGCTCGGTATGATCGCGCGTCACTTCTGGCTCAATCACCGTGGTAGTACCTTGTGCCCATAGCCCTGCTAACAGCAAACACGATTTCACCTGCGCTGATGCCATCGGCATTTCATAGCTGATACCTGTTAAATTTTGATTACCGGTGATGCTAATCGGCGGCGTGCCTTTTTCGCCCGTGGTTTGGATTTTGGCACCCATGTCACGCAGTGGCTTGGCGACGCGTTCCATGGGACGTTTGGATAAACTCGGGTCGCCCGTCATCACCGAATCAAATTTTTGTGCCGATAAAATACCTGATAACAAGCGCATACTGGTGCCTGAATTACCCATGTATAGCGGATCATGTGAAGGTTTTAACCCATGTAATCCAACCCCATGAATCACTACCCTGCCTTGGTTTGGACCTTCAATCACTACGCCCATATCGCGAAAGGCCTGCAAAGTAGCGAGTGCGTCTTCACCTTCCAAAAACCCTGTCACCGTGGTGGTACCTTTGGCTAACGAACCAAACATAATCGAACGGTGGGAAATAGACTTATCACCTGCGACGGTGTGACTGCCTTCAAATTGTTGGGCTGGGGCGATAACGTAAGTTTGCTTCATGGCTTGTTTTTCCAAATAAGGCGTTTTATTTAACATATGTCCAAAATGTTGTCGGGCGGCTTGGGCTTGGGTCAATATACCCAGCATCTGCTCAGAATCATTGGTTTCGATAATTGCTTTCAACTGGCTTAATTGCTCACTAAATTCATCAATGGCATCGAGGAGCGCGGTTTTATTGGCATAAAAAATATCATGCCACATGGTTGGGTCGCTGGCGGCGATACGGGTAAAATCCCGAAAGCCACCCGCCGCGAAACGAAAAATATCCATATTGTCGTTGTGCTTGGCTAATTGCGCAACTAGATTGTAGGCTAGCAAGTGGGGTAAATGACTGGTACGCGCGAGCACCTTATCATGATAATCCGCTGGCATGGTCACCACTTCTGCGCCAGTCTGCGCCCATAGTGCAATCACTTTTTTAACGGCTTGTTTGCTAGTGGTATCTAGCGGCGTTAAGATAATTTTATGGTTATCAAATAGTTTGGCATTACGCGCATCAATCCCTGATTTTTCTGCGCCGGCAATCGGATGGGCCGGCACAAAACCTTTGGGCATATCCTCACCAAACACCGCGCTGGCATCTGCAATGATATTGCCTTTGGTACTGCCCACATCCATGATAATAGTTTTATCGGTAATGACGGGTTTGATTTGTTCAAAAATCTTTTTGACCGCCTGTACCGGCGTGGCTATCACCACCAAGTCTGACCCTTGCACCGCCAGGGCAGCATCATCAAATCCTGCATCAAGCAGTCCGTAGTTGATACCTTTGTCAATGGTTGCTTGTGAACGGCTGACCGCCACAATTGATTTGGCAAGATTTTTATCACGCATGGCTTGTGCCAAACTTGCGCCGATGAGCCCTAGCCCAATAAAACACACTTTTTCAAACATTTAACTTACCGATTTTTTATAATTTGCTAAAAAGACTGCGAGCGCAATCAAAATCCCACCCAACATAGTGCTGACGGTGATTGTTTCGCCCAATAAAACCACACCCAACAATACCGCAATGAGCGGAATAAAATAAATATACAGCGAGGTTTTTACCACGCCCAAATGCTTATTGGCATTGGTCCACAACACAAAACACAAGGCGGAAGCGATACCACCTAAAAACAGCAAATTTGCCAGATTGATGGGCGTAAACGCGTGAAGGTTGATAAAGGCTTCACCTGTCACAAGCATATACAGCGACGCGGTGATTATGCCATACAAAAACACTTTACGCATGCGTACCATCGGGTTGAGCGCATCTTTAATTGCACTGTTAGCAAAGCCAAAAAATGACCACGCCAACCCACTTAATATCGCCAAAATATTACCTAGCATGCCATTGGTTAAACTCATCGGCTGATTAGCCAGTACTAATGCCACGCCAACCAACGCCATCACACAGGCTATCAACAGCAACTTGCTAAAGGCATGGGTTTTAATGATAAAACTGGCAATCAGCACCGTAAACAAGGGGGATGCTGTGACTAGCAGCGCCGCATTACTACTATAGGTATATAGCAATGCGGTATTTTCTAGCAAAAAATACAAGGTGATACCGCACAGCCCCGACAAAAAATACAACACTTCGTTTTTTACACTACTAAAGGTTTGCAGTCTAGGTGACATGACAAACAATAACCCATAGGCAAATAACGACCGATACAGCAAAATCTGAATGGGTGACATATCCGCCAGCAACACCTTGGTGCTTGCTAACGTTGTTCCCCAAACGATGACCACAAATAACGCTAAAAAATGCCAAAATACTTCACGATTTTTTTCTAACTTTTTTTCTAACCTTTTTTCTAACATTGGCTTAGCTCAATACCTGCGCCAACGTATCTAAAAAACGGTTAATTTCTTCAGGCAAACCCACACTCACGCGTATCCAGGCTGGCAGACCGTACCCAACCATCGGCCGCACTACCACACCTTGCTCAATCAAAGTTTGGTAGATATCCATGCCATCGCCGACATTGACCATCACAAAGTTGGTCGCTGATTTGACATAGACGACGCCTAAGCTATCCAAGCCATCATACAAGGCTTGTTTTTGCTCATGGTTAAACGCCAAATATTGGTTAATAAAATGTTGGTCTTTAATTGCTGCTGTGGCGGCGGCATGCGCCAATGTACTGGTATTAAACGACTGGCGCGTATAATTTAAAATCTCAGCAATGCTTGCGCTGCTTACTGCATAACCAATGCGCAAGGCTGCAAGCCCATAAGCTTTGGAAAAGCTACGTAGCACAATGACATTGTCATACTCTTGGGTCAAATCTACACAGCTGAGCGTTGGCACAAATTCGATGTAAGCTTCATCAATCACCACCAACACCTCCGATGGCACTTTTTTGATGAATTTAATCAAGTCATCTTTGGCGAGCACGGTGCCTGTGGGGTTGTTGGGATTGGTGATAATCACCATTTTACAATTGGCAGTTTGATTGACCGTCTCAAGTATCGCAGGCAAATCATGAGCAAAATTTTTGGCAGCGACTTGTTGGGTTCGCTCACTAATACCCAAAGACGCCAATTCGTAATCCGAAAAAGCGTATTGAGAATACACAATCACATCATCGCCATCGGCAAAGCTTGCGGTAATGTTATTGAGTAACTCATTAGAGCCATTCCCCAACACAATTTGTTTTGTTTCGCAGCCCAAAAAATCGGCTAACGCCTGTTTAAGCCCCTGCCCTGCACCATCGGGATAACGCGATAATTCGCCCAGTTTTGACGTGATTGCCAAGGTCACGTGTGGCGAGCAGCCGGTTGGGTTTTCATTGCTCGCCAATTTGACGATGTCACCCAAGCCATACTCACGGGTCAGCTCTTCATTGGATTTATCCATTTCATAAGCTTTTAACTGCTCAATACTGTGATTGACCGATTGGATCGTCATATCAAAACCTTTAGTTGATGATTGATACTGATAAAATTTTATTGCCAAAAACGGCTAAATCACCGCTTTTGGATAAGCGCCTAATACCCGTAAATCTTTGACTTGCGGGCGAATTTCAGCGAGCGCTGCCTGCATGTTGGCATCGTCAATATGACCAAGCATATCAATAAAGAACACATAAGCCCATTTGTTTGGACGCTCTGGGCGGGTTTCGATACTGGTCATCGATACCCCATATTTTGCCAGTGGCTGCAATATTTGAATCAGCGCGCCCGCCTGATCTTTGGCTGCCACTAAAATCGAGGTTTTATCTTGACCTGACGGCGCTACTGCTTCGCGGCCAATGATTAAAAAACGTGTGGTATTGGACGGGGTATCTTCGATATTTTCAAATAGTTTGTGCAAATTATATTCGCTTGCTGCCACTTCCCCTGCAATCGCGGCTGAGTGCCACTCATTTTTGATACGCCGCGCCGCTTCACCATTGCTAGAGACTGCAACACGCTCGACATTGGGATAATGGGTATCTAGCCATTGGCGGCATTGGGCAAGCGCTTGGCTGTGGGCATAAATTTTTGAAATTGCGCCCACTTTGGTATGCTCACCCACCAAAAACTGATGATGCACCGGTAATTCTACCTCGCCAATGATTTTTAGATCGGAGGATAAAAAACCATCAAGCGTATGGTTGACCACGCCTTCTGACGAATTTTCCACAGGGACGACGCCATACATGGCAGAGCCGGCTTCCACTTCACGAAACACATCAGCAATCGTCGATAGCGGCACTGTCGTGGCAGCTTTACCAAAATGCTTCAGCGCTGCCATGTGGGTAAAGGTGCCTGCAGGACCCAGATAAGCAATTTTTTGTGGCGCTTCTAAGTCTAAACACACTGACATAATTTCGCGGAATAAACGTGCCATTTTATCGGCAGGGAGTGGACCCTCATTACGCGCCATCACTTTTTTTAGCACCTGTGCTTCCCGCTCTGGGCGATAAAAAATCGGATTGTCCTCTTGCGTCTTTTTGGCTTTGGCTACTTGCACCGCATAGCCTGCTCGCTCGTTGATTAATCGCTGGATTTTTTCATCCACTTCATCGATTTTTTGGCGAAGTCCCATTAATTCATCATTGCTCATCGTTTGTTCATTCATAAAATTACAACTCAACAGTCAACACTGACCTGCGCGATAGGATTGAGGGTCATAAATCACAGGCAGCCTAGCTTGAAATATACCTTGAAATATATAAAGTTACCAAATGGCTTTATAGCAGAAATTGCCTAATACTAGCACAAATCACGCCTGTTAATCGAGTTTCGCTCGGCGCTTTTTCATCACAATTATTGATATAGACACAATATTTTTGGCATACCCTAAAAAAAAATTGGATTTTTCTGCTTGATGGTTAACAAATACTTGCAAAATAGAAAAAAAACTAGCGATTGTCACAATGTTTGTGATAGCTTTTGACATAGGTTAAACAATATTGAATGAAACCATACTATTTTGTCGGTGATAAGTTATCAGTGACATGCAGCAATTTGACATTTAGGAAAGTACATGACTAGCAGCTTAAACCAACTAAAAATGATGACAACCATTGTGGCAGATACTGGGGATTTGCAAGCGATTGCCCGCTTAAAACCAGTCGATGCGACCACTAACCCAAGCTTGATTACCAAGGCACTGTCAGCGCCACAAATGCAGCCTATTTTAATTGAGACATTAAAAAAATACCCCAATGATATCGACGCGGTGATTGATGAGCTCACCATTTATATCGGCAGCGAAATTTTAAAACTGATTGATGGTCGTGTTTCCACTGAAGTTGACGCAAGGTTGTCTTATGATACCGATGGCACAATTGTCAAAGCGCAGCAATTTATCAAAGCGTATGAAGCCGCTGGGATTGATAAAAAACGCGTACTCATCAAAATCGCTGGCACGTGGGAAGGCATTCAAGCCGCCAAAGCGTTAGAGCAACAAGGTATCCATTGTAATGTGACGCTACTATTTGGTTTGCACCAAGCCAAAGCCTGTGCCGATGCCGATGTTACCTTGATTTCGCCATTTGTCGGACGGATTTTGGATTGGCAGAAAAAAGACGAAGGACTCGATAGCATCGAAATCAGCCGTGATAAAGGCGTGAGCTCAGTCAAAACTATCTATCATTACTTCAAACAGCATGGCTACACCACCCAAATCATGGGCGCGAGTTTTCGCAGCATTGAGCAAATATTGGCATTGGCGGGTTGTGATTTATTAACGATTGCGCCTGATTTGCTAGACCAACTTGCCACGATGGACGTCAAAGTCGAGCGTCAGCTATTCCCAGACATGAAATTTATTGACCTCAAAAAACAAACCCTCGATGAGACCCAATTTGCTGAGCAACATGCGCTTGATCCTATCAGCCAAGAATTATTATCTGCTGGTATTGAAGGCTTTATCCAAGCTAGAGAAGCGTTAGAGCAAACCTTGAGAGGCTTGGTTAACTAAGCTTTGTTAATTAAAGCTTTATTCATTAAAACTTTGATGAATAAAGCTTGGTTCATTAAATTTTTGTTAGCGGCTAATCATGTCCTTTAATCATGATTAGCCCCATGCCGTCCCACTAACCTTTAGCTTGCAACACAGTATAAAGTGGTATAGCAAGCGGTTGATGCAAATTCACCAAATCAAGTAACACAAGTGCGCCTAACACTTGATGTCCTGCGGATTCACAAAGTCCCACCGCAGCGCTCAAAGTACCGCCTGTCGCCAATATATCGTCCACCAACAACACATTCGCGGGCGCAAGTCCCGCCTGCATTTCTAGCGTATCGGTACCATATTCTAGCGCATAGCTTTTATTCGCCACAGGCGGTGGCAGCTTGCCTTCTTTGCGTATCAATACCATACCTTTGCCTGTTCGACCTGCTAACAGGCTGGCAAAGATAAACCCCCGTGCTTCAATGGCGCCAAAACAATCAACCGCCTCAAACACTGGCTGTGGTATCGCTGCCAGTAACGCATCAATTACCGCATTGACGTGAGCGCGCAATAATGGCGTGATATCATAAAACTCAATGCCTTGTTTGGGAAAATCAGGTACCACTCTGATGATTTGCCAAAATGGGTGTGGTGAATCAGGGGAGATAGTTGATTGCATAGGATTGACCGAGTTCAGAAAAAATAAGTGTTAAGTAAAATTAAGTGTTAAGTAAAAATTAAGTAAAAATTGCTAAAGCGTGCCTCATTCTAGCAATTTTTTCAGGCTGAGCCAATTAGGGTCATAGATGGCGTTAAGCCTTTACTTTAGCCATGATTAATAGGCTAGACTTGGGCGAACTGATTTAAAGATTTACGGTATGGGATTGAATGTTGCCTGTCATTGGCTTGCTTGTTTCAGTGCATACTTGTAAACTATCGCAAGTTAAATTTTTAGGTGATTGCGTGAGTTTTGCATGGTTAACATACTGCTCGGCATTGTAATTGCAATTTTTATCCTTATCTTCAATAGCAAAAGTTACCACTAACATAGGGAAAGTTATCAATGAAAAAATATCAATGTATCGTGTGTGGTTGGGTGTATGATGAGGCATTGGGCTGCCCAGAAGAAGGCATCCTCCCCGGTACACGTTGGGAAGATATTCCCGAAGATTGGACTTGCCCTGAATGTGGGGTCAGTAAAGTAGACTTTGAAATGATTGAGCTATAATAAATATAATAGGGTTTCATCATGCAATCAACTAACAATGTCGATAATGCGAGTGTCGATAGTGCCAGTGACAATAGTATAAGCTTAGACAGTATCAGTTCAAATGGCGCGCCTATTGCGCAACTGTCAAATACAGAGCCACAACCTGTGATTATTATTGGCTCAGGGATGGCGGGCTATACGCTAGCGCGTGAGCTCAGAAAGCTAACGACTAGCTTGCCTATCGTCATGGTGTGTCAAGATAGTGGTGATAGCTACGCTAAACCAACCTTGTCAAATGCCTATGCGCAAAACAAACTTGCCGATTCCATCGCTAATGCAAGCGCGGCAAAAATGGCAGAAACGTTAAACCTAACCCTATTAAATTTTCATCAAGTCACCGATATTAATGCCGATGAACAAGTTATTGTGGTTCGCTCGTTAGTCAATGAAGCGTCTCAAACAACGCTTGCATATCGAGATTTGGTATTGGCGACAGGCGCGCATTCTAGACTGTTACCCAATCTAGCTGTCAATCATCAAACCATTTTTGCCGTCAATCATTTAGATGAATATAAAAGCTTTCAGCAGCGCCTAAATACCCTAAAATCTCAAAAATCAGCGCCGGTTAAGGTAGCGATTATTGGTGCAGGATTGATTGGTTGTGAATTTGCCAATGATTTGATTGGTCAAAATACCGGCAACCAGACCGCTGACATCACAGTGGCAGTGTTTGATAAAGCGGCACGCCCACTGGCTCAGCAACTCCCTAGCGAAGCGGGTATCATGCTACAAGACGCTCTGACTCAGTCAGGGGTGGCATTTTATTTAGGCACTGATATCACCAGTATCACGACAAACGTTAATAAAAATATTACTACAACTATTGATACAAGCGATAATGCAACCGTGACCATCTCGTTTGACAAGGATAACCAATCACAAACCTTTGAGGCGGATATTGTTTTGATAGCGATTGGTTTGGTGGCTAATACTGACCTTGCCGCATCAGCGAACATTGCCATAGCATCGTCACAGCACATCAATCCTACAATAACCCATTTACCAAGAACCGTGCAGCAAGGCATCAAGGTCGATGCCTACCTAGCCACATCGGCAAAGCATATTTATGCCATTGGCGATTGTGCCAACGTGATGGGTAGCTATATGCCCTATGTCATGCCATTGATGAACCAAGCCAAAGCCTTGGCAAAAACCTTAGCCGACCCTAACATGGCGCCGACCAAAGTGGCGTATCCTGCCATGCCAGTGGCTATCAAAACACCTAGTTTACCTTTGGTGGTATTACCCGTATCAGGGCAGTACAGTGACGATCAACTGTATTGGCAAACGACCCCAACGACTGATGGCATGGTCATGACCGCCCATCCAAAAGATGACTCTAATAGCATTTTAGGGTTTGTATTAGCCGGTAAAGAAGCAGCAAAACAGCGCTTAACGTTAACAAAGCAAGTGGCGGATTGGCTGTCTTAGTAACTATCTTAGTTGCCACGCTCGTGCAACGGGTCATCTAATGCAGCAAGTTCATTCAACACCCCACTAGCAGATTGATATTTTTGGAATAAATTATGGATTTAGCCAAATTTAATTTTGAACCCTCAGTGATTACGGACTTTATGCAAAGTGCCATCATTGATATTGGTGATGAATTACAACTGTGTGTTGAAGTTGGTGGCAATCCTGATCATCCGCCCTTGCTGCTGATTATGGGCTTAGGCTCGCAGTTGGTGTTTTGGCCAGATAGTTTTGTCAAAGGCTTGATTGACGCAGGCTTTTTTGTGATTCGTTTTGACAATCGTGATATCGGGCTATCCTCAAAAATCGCCCGACCCTTCCCCCGTTTTCCCGTCAACAATGTCAAAATGATGCTGCGTATGCAAGTGGGTTTGACGAACCGTCATTTTCCTGTGGCGTACAACTTATTTGACATGGTTGAAGATACCCGCCGCTTGCTTGATAAATTAGCGCTGAACAATGTGTATGTAGTGGGGGCATCAATGGGCGGTATGATTGCGCAAATTTTGGCTGCCAAATACCCAAAACGCGTGTCGACACTGGGTCTTATGTTTACCAGTAACAACAAGCCATTTTTACCACCCACCAAGCCAAAGCAGCTGCAAACCCTACTGTCACATCCCAAAACCACCCAAATTGATGACGTGGTCGCATACGGCGTGTGGTGTATGCAGCGTATCGGCTCGCCCAATCATGTGGATGAAGAGGAAGTAGAACGGCTCATTCGCTTGCGGTTTGAACGTAGTTATCACCCACGTGGCGCGCTTCAGCAGCTGCAAGCTATATTAGCCACTGGCTCTATTGTCAAATTCGACCAAAAAATCAAACAGCCAACCATTATCATTCATGGGGAAAAAGATGGGCTGGTGCCATCGGCGCATGGTCGGGCGATTGCCAAGGCGATTGCGCACAGTGAGTTTCATTTGATAAAGAATATGGGACATGATTTGGCAAAACCTTTTGTGCCTTTAATCGTCAAGTTATTGGTTGAGCATTATTTTAATCACAATAATCCCTAAATATTATTTAATCTTAAATTAATAACCATTGATATATAGACCTTTTTTAAATAGCATTACACCTTTATCAGTTCGATTTTTAGCAAGGTTAATTATATAGGCAACATCATAGCCTTTTAGTCTATAGTCTTGATTATCTATTGTTGAAGTCAATTCACTACTAACGCCAAAACCGACTTTTTTGCTATTTTTTGCTTTAATTTCAAAAATGTGTGTACCTTTGAAAACATGGGATTTACAGTATTCTAGATTGTCAAAGGTACTATCAAAACATAACTCACTCAAATGAGAATAAATTTCAATTGTGTTTTGGCTAATGTTGGCAAAGACAAACTGTTGCGGTAATTGGTCAAACCGTTTTAAAGATTTTTTCGCCCCTGTTAATGCAAGGTACCCTAACCAAAATACTACCCCAGTAAATGGATTAAATAGTATCCATAACGCAGTTGTTATTAAATCATGGTTAATTTTAAATGCTAACGAGCCGATGACATAACAGAAATACAATCCTATGGTGAAACAACTCAAACCAACCAAATACTGAAAATGAAACTCATTTTTACTGAGTCTTTGCTGATAAATGACAATCGGCAATATTAAGGCAGTATGGGGTTGTAAATCTTCTAATGTTTTTACCATTCATAATTACCCCATTAACCGCCACAATACAAACAGCACCGCCATCACATAAAAAATTGGCGCAAGCCAGCTACTCACCTGCCAAACGGCATGACTGGCAATCATTTGCGCGATGAATAACGAACCCACAAACCCAAGCAGCGCCAGCCAATCCTGCTGACGACTTTTGAGCATATCTGAGCGAATTTGCTGTATTTCACGCAGCTGCTGATCTTGGTGTCCACCCAGATTTGACAGACTTTGCAAACTGTTATCCAGCAATTGTGGTATGTCATTGAGACTTAGTAACAGTTCAGGTAATTGCTTGCGTAGCTCACCAATTTTTTGCATCGGGTCAAATTGCTGCTTCACCCAGCCCGTCAAAATCGGTTTGGCGAGCGACCAAATATCAAGCTCAGGGTATAAATCCCGTCCTAGACCTTCCACATGCACTAGCGTTTTAAGCAGTAGCATTAATTGCGGCGGTATGTCCAAATGATAGCGACGCGCAATATCAAGCACCGACATGAGCACGCCTGCAAAATCAATGTCGTTGATTGGCTTACTAATCATCGGTGACACGGTGCGGCGCATATCGCGCATGAGGGCGTATTTATCGGTATTGGGTGGAATCCAGCCTGCTCGCGCGATGATATCCACTAGACCGGTAAAGTTATTGTTCATTACCGATAATAAAAGCCTTGCCACAATCATTTGGTCAGCTTTAGATAGCTCGCCCACGATTGAGCAATCAAGGGCGATATAGCGGGGATTGGGATTTGGGGTATCGGTGGGCAGCGTTTCAACAAACACATTGCCAGGGTGCATATCGGCATGGAAGAAATTATCGCGAAATACTTGGGTGAAAAAAATCGTTAATCCTTTTGCCGCAAGTGCCGCCCTATCATATCCAAGCGCATCAAATACTTGGGTTTGCGAAATCGGCACTCCAACAATGCGTTCCATCACCATGATGTTTTTGCTGGCTTGATACACTTCAGGCACATACATCATCGATGAACCCAAAAAGTTGTTACGCATTTGGGTGGTATTGGCAGCTTCAAGGGTTAAATCAAGCTCATTGAGCAAGACTTGCCGATAATCTTCAACGATATCGATAATATGTACGGCACGCGCCGCTTCAATCCGTGCTGACGCCCACCCTGCCAAATCGCGCAATAATTCAAAGTCTTCAATAATCTGTTCACGGATGGTTGGGCGAACTACTTTAACCACCACTTCACGCCCATCATGCAGGCGTGCGGTGTGCACTTGGGCGATGGATGCCGCCGCTAACGGTGTGCTATCAAATCTAGCAAATAGCTGATTGATAGATTGCCCCAAACCGCCTTTTTTTGTCGATTGTTCAATTTGCTCGATAACTGTATCGACACTAAAGGGTTTCACCCTGTCTTGCAGATGCACCAACTGCTCAATAATCTCAGGGGTGACCAAATCACGACGGGTGGAAAGCAGCTGCCCTAATTTTAAAAACAGCGTGCCCATCTCTTCAAGCGCTAGCCTAACCCCGTCTGGATGCGGTTTTTGAAAATAGCTGGCAGGGTGCATACGGATAAGTTTGGCAATGGGCTCAAGCTGCGGCGTCTCTTCAATAGGTAGATGCGTATCAACACGATAATGAGCGGCAATGCGCCACAGTTGTAAAAGACGTTTGCGATGATTTAGTAACACGTTGGCAACTCGTTAGAAAGCTTATCAATGGTGGGAATTCTAGCATGATATAAGCAATTTTTTAATGGTTAAAAAAAGACGGGGATTTAACCCGTCATTTTGATTGTGCAAAAGCAACTTTTGCAATAAATTTACTTTTGCAATCTATTCTTCTAATCTACTTTTCCAATAAAGCCGCTTGCTGTTGCTTGATGGCATCGAGTCTGGCTTGTTCACGTTCAATATCCGCCCGCAGTTTTAGTAGCTGTTGTTTTAACTCATTGCCTGTATTGTCATCAGTATTTGCACCGTTGGTTTTCCACTCTCTGATATTGGCAATATCGGCAAACATCTCTTTGGCAGGTACAGCGATTGTGCCTTTTAGGTTGGCTAACAGATTAGACAGTTGACTTGCCATCGGTAGACCAATCAGAGGTTGCAGTTTACCAATGATATCAGGGTCAAACCCAGCGACTAACTGTTTGACTTGCATCAGCACTTTATAATCGCCCTCAATCGGCAGATTGCCTTGTGGTTCACCCATCAAATTGAGCAAATGCACAGGGTTGTCTACCTTGACAACACAATCAGGTTTGCTTACCACAGCGCTACCTTTAGGTTCAAAAACATCAACTGTCACAGGTTCAAAGCGGATATGGTCATCATTAAAAATCGTATCAAATTCAATGGCTGGCTCTGCCATCACTAGGCGCAAAACTTTACCCGATAACGGTTGTAACCCTGCTTGGGTGATGGGGTCAGTGGCAATCGCTAGATTAACCACTTTTTCAATGCCTGCGAGTAGTAATACAGTAAACATCTGATTCTCTTTTAGTATATAAATTTCAGTGAGCTATTATATTTTTCGCCATCAGTTACTTTTTAAACCCGCGATGTACCGCCACGATGCCGCCTGTTAAGTTGTGATAATCACAATTGACAAACCCTGCGTCTTCCATCATGCCTTTTAGGGTGCGTTGGTCTGGGTGCATACGGATAGACTCCGCCAAATACTGATAGCTTTCGCTATCATTCGCCACCAATTTACCCATGAGTGGCAATGCGGTAAATGAATACAAATCATAGACTTTACCAAATGGCTCAAACACCGGTTTTGAAAATTCTAAAATCAGCAAGCGACCACCTTTTTTGAGCACCCGATACATCGAGCGCAGTGCCGCGTCTTTGTCGGTGACGTTGCGTAGCCCAAAGCTAATTGTCACCAAATCAAAACTTTCATCATCAAATGGTGCCAGCGTCTCAGCATTGGCGAGTACAAAATCGACGTTACTACAGCCTGCATTGAGCAGACGCTCACGACCGACCTCTAGCATCGCTTCATTGATATCGGCCAATACCACATGACCTGTGCGACCCACCTCTTTACTAAAGGCTTTTGCCAAGTCACCTGTGCCGCCTGCGATATCTAGCACCCGTTGACCTGCACGCACGCCCGTTAGGCTTATGGCATAGCGTTTCCACAGACGATGAATACCCAGTGACATTAAATCATTCATGATGTCGTATTTTTTGGCAACAGAGGTAAACACTTCTGCTACTTTTTCTTGTTTTTCAGCTTTTTTCACGGTTTTGTAGCCAAAATGGGTTTCTTCATTGCCATCAGTGGCTGCAGTGTGCGGATTGTAGATAGCCGACTTATCAAAACCGCTAGTTGATTGCGCTGACGACTCATTGGGGATAGCGTCAGTTGGGGTAGCGGATGCAGGGCGAGTGAGCTGCTGACCTTGCGGCACGGATTCTGGCAAATCAGCTGTGCCAGTAAATTGACGGTTGATGGTGGTGTCAGCTGTCAGTGACTGTTGTACTTGGCTATTGAGTTTGTCATTGGCTTGGATGCTGTCTTTAACCAAGCTGTCTTGGATTGAATTATGGTTATTGTCGTTCATGTGGTTTCCTAGTGAGGTCATCGCCAATCAAAAATTGGCAAAGTTAAAAGCGCAAAGTTCGTGCAAATTTTTTTCTATTTTATCACTAAACATCAAAAGGATGTTCTTTGCCAGCATGCACATTGGTAATGATTTGCAACTCTTTTTCACAAAATGGCTCGATAAAGGCACCAATACTTTTAATCGGTTTGATGGCAGCAAAGCCTTCGGCGATAAAGTCATATAACGGCTGAAAGCCTTTTTTGTACGCTGTGCCTTTGGCAAGTGAAAATGCTTTTTGTAAGATAAATGATTTAAGATATTTGTCTGTGCGATAGCACATTTGTTTGAGGTCAGCAATCTGCTGGCGTCTTGCCGACTCTGCGTTCACGGACTGATAGGCTTTAATCATGGATGGCTCATCCACGGATAAATTATTCTCTTGTAAATATTGAGCAAGTTGTAAATCAAGCTTAATGGCGTTAATCGCTTCGATGATACCGGCTGCGCCTGTGCTCACGGCATTGGCAGGGATAAATTTTTCTAGTTTTTCAGCCTTTTGCACCATGCGCTCTAGCTGTTCAGCGAGCACATTGAATTTTTCGCCCCCATATAGTTGGTCAATTAAAAATTCCCCCATGGCTTGGTTGTTGGCGCTGGCAAATAACGCTTGGTGGGTTTTATGAATACGACCGCGTTGCCAGGCTTGTACTTCACTGAGTTTTTGCGCTAACTGGGTATCGCTGTGGTATGGAAGGGCGCGAAATTGTTTTAAATCTTGTTCTAATTGGCTTAAGCTGCTCATAGGGCCTCGATTTTTTTGCAAAATTTTTAAATTCAAAACAGAGAAACTGCAGTTTATCCATTGTATAAACCCACAGTAAAATGAAGTTTTGTGCCGCATTACCTTAATGTAAATCCACCAAAAATACAAATCGTAAATTGTTCACCGGTAGGATAACTGCTATCTTTTAAAAAAATGAAGCGGTCATTAGCAAAATTTTGGGTATTTCCCTAAGAAGGTCGTATGCCAACGCAAAATAGCAACAGTTTAAACAATAGCTCAAATAATAACTTAAATAACAACTTGAATAATAATACAGCCGCGTCTGCACCCACCAATCACGCTGCCAAATCTCCCAAAACCGATAAATTTCACAAAACGCCACCTGCAACGCTTGAGGCACAATTAAGTTTTGACTTGATTACCGAGCAAACCACCCTACGCGAGCAACGGGCTGGCAAAAACTCGCGCGGGTTACTCATCTTGGTGAATGGCATGGAAAATTCGGGCAAAGGCGAAGCGGTTAAAGCGCTAACCGAATGGATGGACGCACGCTATATCAAGGTTCATGCAACCATGGGACAGCATCCCAGCCACTACCAACCGATTTGGCAACGTCACACATGGCAACTGCCTAGAAAGGGTGAAATTGCCGTGTATTTTGGCAACTGGTACGCTGACTTGATTCGTTATGTGTTTGACTGTGGCGATGATATAGATGAACAGCGCTTACAGCAAATGATTGAAGACATTGAGGCGTTTGAACAAGATTTGGTCAATAACAACACCGATATCGTCAAGTGCTGGTTTTCAGTGGATAACAAAACGCTAAAAAAACGCTTGACCGATGAAGAGCCTGACCCTGAACAGTTGTACCATTTAGATTGGTTTCGAAAAAAAGACGTGAAACGTTTCAAACGCTTTAGCAGCAAGCTTATGGGGTTACAATCAAGCTGGCACCACATAGATGGACAGGATATTGATGCCTCAAATATCCAATTTGCCAATGTTGTATTAGCAGCGCTGCAGACCATGAACCAACTAGCTACAGCCGATGATGCCCAAGACAACCCAGCAAAAACTGATAAATCAGCTAACCCTAAAACGGACAAAAATCCTGTTAAACCCAACCCACTGCCTTTTAAACCAACCCCTCTGATTGATGAGTTGGTTAGCGTCGATAACCAAGCATTAGCAAAGGCAGACTATAAAAAACAACTGCATAGCAAACAACATATACTCGCTGAACTGATTCGTGAGCGAGGTCAGCGCCATATTATCTTTGTCTTTGAAGGCATGGATGCGGCAGGCAAAGGCGGTGCGATACGCCGCATCATTGCCCCACTCGACCCGCGTGAATTTACCATCCACGCTATCTCTGCACCGACCGAAGACGAATTAAAACACGCCTATCTGTGGCGTTTTTGGACGCGCCTGCCCCATGATGAAATGGCAGATGTGGATATAGCGTATTTATCGCAAAAATTCAAACGCAATAAATGCGTCGCCTTACTCAAACAACGCCTGCATAATAGCCGAGTGACCATTTTTGACCGTAGTTGGTATGGTCGGGTACTCGTTGAGCGTATTGAGGGCTTTGCAAAAGAGGCAGACTGGCAACGTGCTTATGACGAAATCAATCGCTTTGAAAACGACTTGGTACAGAGCAATGCCATTGTGGTCAAATTTTGGCTCGCTATCAGTGAAGAAGAAGAACTTAAACGCTTTAAAGCGCGTGAAGAGACGCCCAATAAGCAGTTTAAAATTACCGATGATGATTGGCGTAACCGCGCCAAATGGCATGAGTACGTGCAAGCCGCTTCCGACATGATTCATTTAACCCACCATAAAAAACGCCCTTGGTATGTGATTGCCACCGATGATAAATATAGCGCAAGACTCAAAATCCTTGACGCTATTATTTCCGAGCTATCTAAGAATTTATAACGCGTTATCTAAAAATTTATAAATTGCTAATAAGCTGCCTTTTTACTATTTTGCTATATCTTAAAACTGTCTACCCAACTTGATGAAAGATAATGATTTTGCTGGACAGTTCCCCTATAATATCCTGTTTGATTTGATTATTTAGCCTAATTAGTTATCCTTAATAAATCCATCTAAACTGCAAGTGAGCAATATGGAATCTTTACGCAATTTTTTGAAAGGTTGGATGGGCAAAGCCTTGCTCGTTCTTTTTTTACTTCCTTTAGCCATCACAGGGTTTGAGTCAATTGTCCGTAGCGGCGATGACCCCAATGCTGTCGCCAAAGTTGCAGAGTTAAATATCGATAATGCTACCTTGCAAAATATGATTAACAAGCGCCGCGAAACGTTGCTTGAGCAAGTGAATGGCGATGCAAGCCTAATTAATAGCGATAAATTACGTGAGCAAATGCTGCACAATTTGATTGACCGTTATTTGATTATCAACCAAGCCAACCAGCTTGGTTTTACTGTGTCGGACGCCACTATCACCCAAATGTTGATGGCAGAAAAAACCTTTCAAGACGCCAGCGGAAAATTTTCTAACGAGTTGTTTGCTAACTATTTAACCAGTCGCGGTATGACCAAAGAGCAATTATTTGATTCGGTTCGTCAAGACTTGTTGGTAACTGCCTTTAGCCGCGGTATCATTAATACAGGGATTTTTGCGCAAGGGAGTATTGATAAACTTATGTCAATGCTGTCTGAGTCGCGCCCTGTGCAAGTGCTGCGTTTGGACTGGCACAGCTTTGCGCCGCAGGTACAAGTGACGCCGCAAGAGATTGCAAGTTATTATCAAAAAAATCAAGCAACACTTAAATCTAGTGAGATGGTGGATTTAATTTATTTAGAGCTCAATAAAAATGCCCTGCCTGTTGCTGCCCCAACGGCTCAGGAATTGCAGCAACAGTATCAAACCTATTTGAAAAATAGCAACAACCAGACCGAATACGAATTGGCAATGATTTTGATGAATGGTGGTCAAGCACAAGCCACCTTAACCTCATTAAAAAGTAAACTTGATGCCAATCAAGCGGATTTTGCGGCACTTGCCAAACAGTACTCGCAAGATGAAGGCAGTAAAAATGATGGCGGCAATATCGGTCCGATTACCCAATCGATGTTCCCCAATGATTATGACACCATCATGACCCAAATCAAGACCCTAAAAGTCGGTCAAGTCACGAGCCCCATCAAAACCAACTATGGCTATCATTTATTCAAATTGGTAAAAATCAATGGTCAAACTCCACCAACCATTGAAAGCTTGACGCCTGTATTAACCGAACAAATTATGGCGCAAAAGCGTGAAGCCGCCTATCAAGATTTGATTGGTAAAATCAATAATGACGCAGTTGCTGGCGCTACTATCACCGAGCTTGCCAATCGCTATAAATTAACCGCCAAATCGATTAAAAACTACCCTAAAACCAATAACTCCTCTGCACTGAGTCAACCTGCTATTGTAGCGGCAGCATTTGAGCCACTGGCGCTGCAAGAAGGCAGTGTATCAGTCGGCATAGATGTCTCTGATAAAGTGGTATGGTTACAATCAACCAATCACCGCACTAGCAAACTCATGACACAAGCAGAAGCCGAGCCGGTTATTAAAGCCAAACTTATTGAAGAGAAAGCAAAAAGTTTAGCAGTGGCAGAGGCCAATGCCATCGCTGCCAAAGTCAAACAATCCAATTCAATTGCGGCGGCGGGTGCCCCATTCCAAGATTTGGGGATTGTGACTCGTCAAGACAGCAAACTGAGCGATGACGAGCGTGGTGTGGCATTTAGTCAACCTGCTGTTAACAATCAACTAGCGGTCATGACGCGGCCTACTATGTCGGGTGCGAGCGTGATTGTTGGCGGTGTTATCACTAATGATAACGCCCAAATCACGCCGCAAGTTAAACAACAAACTGCCCAAATCGTGCGCGAAACTATCGGTCAGTCCCAGTTTGAGGATTACTTAGCATACCTAAAATCCATCACTAAAGTCACGGTTAAACCGCAGACTGCTACGCCATAATATGCTATTAATACATATGCGCTGAATAAGTCAGCGCCTTGTTCTAGCAATAACGAGTGTTTAGCAATACGTAGCGCCATCAAAAAAGGCTTACTAACCATGATTAGTAAGCCTTTTTTTATCGGTGGGTATTAATGATTTTCAGAGGCGTGATTGATGGTATATTTTGGAATTTCAATGGTCAAATCTTTATCGTCGATGATGACTTGGCAAGATAGTCTCGAATTTGGCTCTAGCCCCCAAGCGCGATCTAACAAATCAGCTTCAATATCATCCATTTCCTCCAAGCTATTAAAGCCTTTTCGCACGATAACATGGCAAGTAGTACAAGCTTTTGACATATCACAAGCATGCTCAATTTTCACGCCTTTTTCTAGCAAACCACGGCATAGATTATCGCCTTCATTGAGTTCAATCTCTGCGCCAGTGGGGCAAATTTGGTGATGCGGTAATACAGTAATTTTTGGCATAGCAATCTCTTAATTAATAGTCTTATGTATTCAAAATTAATTTGACCAATCCGCGGTTGAAGTGCCTTTCATGGTTTCATTGACCGCTTGGTTCATGATAAGTGCAGCAAAATCATCACTATGAACTTTTAGCTGCGCGCTCGCTGTTTCTAACTGGGCTTGTTCAGCACCATCAATTGCCTGTTGAACATCAGCCATCGAGGTTTGCAGCGTATTCTTCTGCTCATCGGTTAATAAAAAGCCAAATTCTGCAAGCGCAGATGCTAGCGCCAATAATTCTCGTTTTGCTTCTACCTGACTTTCAATCAAGCTACGCTGCAGTCGATCTTGCATGGCAAAATCAAAGCCTGCTTTGAGCAGTTTTTCCTGCTCATCTTCTGACAACCCGTAAGATGGCTTGACTTGAATTTGGCTTGCTTTGCCCGTTGTCAACTCTTTAGCCCAAACTGTTAACTGACCATTGGCATCAATTTGAAAAGTGACTTCGATACGCGCCAATCCTGCTTTCATCGCTGGAATATCAGTCAGTTTAAACTGTCCTAACGAGCGATTGTCAGCCACCGTATCGCGTTCACCTTGTACCACATGGATAATCATACCATTTTGGTTATCTTGATAGGTTGTAAATACCTGTTTACGGGTCACAGGAATGGGCGTGTTACGCGGAATAATCACTTCGGTGAGACCGCCCATGGTCTCAAGCCCCAAGGATAAAGGCGTGACATCAAGCAGCAACACCGTATTTTGCTGTTGTCCGATTAATTGGTCGGCATATTTGGCTGCGCCTAATGCGACGACTTCATCTGGATTGATGCGTGACAGTGGCGGCTGATTAAACGTTTCTGCTACGATTTGCTGAATCAATGGCATTCGTGTCGAACCACCTACCAATACCACTTCATCAAGCTGGGACGTCTCAAGTCCAGCATCACGTAGCACTTGCGCACACACCGCTAATGTACGGTCAGTGACAGGCTGGATAATTTGGCGAAGATTGCTTTGGGTTAACACAATGTCAAAAGCTTGACCGCTGATTGAAAGCTTGGCAGTCACTTGGTCTGTTTTTGACAACTGCTCTTTAAGCGTGCGAGCCTGTACGTTTAGCAGCTGTTTTTGATGGTTATCAATGGTTGATGGATTCAAGCCTGTTTGTTGAATCAGCCAATTAGCAATCAAGCGGTCAATATCATCGCCACCCAGTGCGCTATTACCGCCAGTTGCCAGCACCTCATACACACCGTGATTGAGCTTTAACACCGATACATCAAACGTGCCCCCACCCAAATCATAAATAAGATGATACGCTTCGTCTTGTGATTGGTTCAGCCCATACGCCATCGCAGCAGCCGTCGGCTCGTTTAATAAGCGAATCACATGAATGCCTGCCAATTTAGCCGCATCCTTAGTCGCTTGGCGCTGTGCTTCATCAAAATAAGCCGGCACCGTAATCACCGCCCCTACAATACTATTGTCAGGTAATGCCAATTTTGCCCGATCATACAGATGTTTTAACAAGATACTTGATATTTCAACAGGGTTTTTGGCACCTTGTGGGGTTTGGATACTTGGCATGACGTCGACATCACCGACTAATTCATAGGGATGATTGAACTTAATATCCTTGATGCTTCGTCCCATAAACCGTTTGACCGAGCGTACTGTGTAGCTTGGCGCTTGTTCTGCCATTGCTTCAGCATGACTACCTACCAAAGTTTCTGGATTACCATTGTCATCTAAACCAAAATACACCACCGAGGGTAAAAGCTTTTGGCAATCGCTACCTTTTACCTGAGTAGCAATTTGACTGTCGTCATTGGCGTTATTGTCACTGGATTGACACTCACTAACTTTATCACCAATCACTTGTGGCTCGCCTGAACGCACTACCGCTACCAGTGAGCGCGTGGTTCCTAAATCAATTCCTAAAGCAAAACGATGCGCATGGGGCTTGGCACTTTGATTGGGTTCAGCGATTTGTAATAACGACATAAATTGGACCAATTAAAAAATAGAAAAAATAATTTGAAAATAAAACCAGCTTAGTTTATATCTTTAGCTTAGTTTGTATCTTTATAGAAAGTCAAAACGGATGGTATTATAAATTAAAAACATGATAAACCAAATAAATTAACCAATGTTAGAAAGATTTACCCTTTAATCATGATTTACACATACAGATCATCATCATTATCAAAATTCTGCTGGGCTAATTCATCGGTGGTTTTTGCCACATCTGCTTGCAGTTTAACCAAAAACTGTAGTTTTTGAATAATATCTATCGCCTGTTTGGTTAAGGCATCAGCATTAACCTCACCTTCAGCTGGGTTATCAATTTTTTGATAAACTTCGTTAAAGGCAAGTTGATAATTATTTAGCCATTCGGTAAGTTTTTTGCTAAGTTGCGTAATACTTTGGCTATCAGCATCATCTAAATCGATGCGAAATGACATGGCATCGTCTAAAAAGTTCAAATCACGAATCGGCTGGTTAATAGATTGTGAAATGCCTTTGAGTGCCAACAAATGTGATGCGCGAGAATCAGGGTTTTTAAGCGTATTGTAGGCTTCATTAATAATCGCAGACGCTTGCTCAGGCTTTAGTGCGGATAATTTGGCGATTGATTCAGGCAAAAAACCATCGGTATTAGCAGATAGCGAAAGGTGTTGCTCAGCTACAGACGCATCAAGATTGTT
Source organism: Moraxella sp. CTOTU47579 (assembly GCF_032004885.1). Lineage (NCBI taxonomy): Bacteria > Pseudomonadati > Pseudomonadota > Gammaproteobacteria > Moraxellales > Moraxellaceae > Moraxella > Moraxella sp. CTOTU47579. The sequence continues at coordinate 252,311 of NZ_DALZOJ010000001.1, read as the reverse complement.
ATCAGGATGGAACTTAGATTGAAGTTGGCGAAGGGTCTGCTGAAGCTTGGCGATATCAATTTGATATTGTTGGGGTATATTCATCAACTCAAAATAATTAACCATTTTCAACTTCCCCTACCGAGCCATCACTATACTGACAAAAAAAATATTAAAAACTAAACGGTGAAAGATTCACCACAGCCACACTCACCTTTTTGGTTTGGATTACTAAATTTAAAGCCTTCATTGAGACCTTCTTTGACAAAATCCATTTTCAAACCATTAAGATAAACCAAGCTTTTTGGATCGACAAATACACTAACCCCGTTGCTTTCAAAACGTTGGTCGTTAGGGTCTGGCTCATCAACAAATTCCAGTACATACGCTAAACCGGAACAACCTGCGGTACGGATACCCACACGGATACCTTCGCCATGACCACGGTTTTGTAAAAAATCGCGTACATGTTGAGCTGCATCGTTTGATAATTCAATCACTTTACTACCCCATCTACTAATTTCAATCTTTAAGCGACTCACTTTAAGTAACTGAGCCAAAGTCTTATTGAGGATGAGTCAATAAGACTTTTAGAATCGCACAATCAATCAAGCATTGGCTTTAGATTTATAATCTTCAATCGCTGCTTTAATGGCGTCTTCTGCCAGCACTGAGCAGTGCACTTTAACCGGTGGCAAGGCTAGCTCCTCTGCGATATCTTTGTTTTTAATTGCGCTAGCTTCATCCAGGGTTTTGCCTTTAAGCCACTCTGTCACTAATGAGCTTGATGCAATGGCTGAACCACAACCATAGGTTTTAAAGCGCGCATCTTCAATGATACCGTTATCACCCACTTGGATTTGCAGGCGCATCACATCACCACACGCTGGGGCACCGACCATACCGGTACCGACATTTTTGGCATCTTTATCTAAGTTTCCCACATTTCGTGGATTCTCATAATGGTCAAGCACTTTATCACTGTAGGCCATTTCATTTTCCTTTTGGCTGGTTACGTCAAACGTAACTGACTAATCTTTACTTATTAATTCAATTGAATAAATTTTTAATGGAAATTAATTTTTAATTCAAATTAATGTTCATTCCATTCCACACTATTTAAATCAACGCCTTCTTTATACATATCCCAAAGCGGTGATAAAGCGCGTAATTTTTCAACCGCGGTTCGCATCTCAGCAACCGCATGGTCAACATCTTCTTCGGTGGTATAGCGACCCAAACTAAAACGAATTGAACTGTGAGCAAGCTCATCTGACAATCCAAGCGCGCGTAATACGTACGAAGGCTCAAGCGTCGCTGACGTACAAGCAGAACCCGATGACACGGCAAAATCTTTCAATGACATCATCAACGATTCGCCTTCTACAAAGTTAAAGCTGATGTTGACGATGTTTGGAATACTGTGATTCATGTCACCATTAAGATAAATTTCATCAAGCTCTTTTAAGCCATCCCAAAGGCGTTGACGCAGTTTTGTCAGTCTGGCTTCATCTTCTGCCATACGTTTGCCCGCAATGGCAAAGGCTTCACCCATTCCTACAATCTGATGCGTTGCCAAAGTACCTGAACGCATACCACGCTCATGACCACCACCTTGCATTTGAGATTTTAGACGCACACGTGGTTTGCGGCGAACATATAAAGCACCAATACCTTTAGGGCCATAAATTTTATGCCCAGAAAAACTCATCAAATCAACTTTTAATTCCTCTAAATCAATCGGAGTTTTACCAGCTGCCTGCGCCGCATCGACATGAAAAATAATACCTTTTTCACGTGTGATTTCACCAATTGCCGCGACATCTGTTAACGTGCCAAGTTCGTTGTTAACCATCATTAGGGTCACTAAAATAGTATCTTCACGAATAGCCTCTTTCACTTGGTCAACCGTGATCAGACCTGTCTTTGGCTGTGGGTCTAGATAAGTAATTTCAAAACCTTCTGTTTCTAATTCACGGCAGACGTCTAGCACAGCTTTATGTTCAATTTTACTGGTAATGATATGTTTACCTTTACCACTATAAAATTGCGCCGCCCCTTTAATCGCTAAATTGTCTGACTCAGTAGCCCCTGAAGTAAATACAATTTCACGTGGATCGGCGTTGATTAATTCTGCGATTTGCTCACGGGCAGTTTCAACCGCTTCCTCAGCTTGCCAACCAAACCCGTGCGAACGCGAGGCAGGATTACCAAACACGCCATCAAAGGTCATGTATTTCATCATCTTTTGGGCGACTTGCTCATCAATTGGTGTGGTCGCGGCATAATCTAAATAGACTAATTTATTCATGCTAACAAATTCTCCCCAGAATTTTGTTTTAAGGTTTTGCTGTTATCAGCTAATGAATGATTATTACTAATATTACTAACTTTAGTGGTGCTATGCTTTGCCCGTTGTAATACGGGTGCTTCTGTCATTGGGTTTGCCGCAGACTGATTTTTATCCTGCATGTCTTCAACCATCAAAATTTGACGCTCAGAAATTTCACGGATAATTTGACGATTAATAAGTGTATCTAGTGTCACGGTGGACAAATAGTTTTCAATTTGCTCAGACAATCCATTCCATAAATCATGGGTTAAACACATAGCGCCATCTTGGCAGTTGCCTTTGCCTTCGCAAGCTCTAGCATCCACCGACTCATCAACCGCTGAAATAATGGTCATAATCGAGATTTCATTGATGGGTTTGGCAATATGGTAACCGCCTGACGCACCGCGAGTGCTCACGACTAACCCTTTTTTACGCAGCTTTGAAAACAACTGCTCAAGATAAGAAATAGAAATCTCTTGACGTTTTGCGATATCAGACAATGACACAGCCAATTCATGTTTTTGCTCTTGCAATGCCAAATCTAGCAGCGCCGTCACTGCATAGCGTCCTCGGGTTGTCAATCGCATAGTAGCCCCACTTAAGTTAAAAATTTAAATCCGTTCAAGCACAGTAAGCTGTGAAAACACGTTTTATGGTTGGTATGGCTATTATATGAAAATCCGAGTCTTTTAGTCAAGATTAATTCTTACTAAAACACTCGGATTTATTTATTTCTCGGATTTATTTACTCAATGATAAGCGATTTTTTATCAAAGCAATTTTTTATCAAAGTAATATAGGAGAATGGGTGTTATTTTACTACCCAACCAATCGCACAAATGATGAATAATACAAAAAATGCGATTGCCGCGCGTTTCATCCATTTATTTTTACTGTTTAATTCTACAATTTGTGCTTCAAGCACTGTTTTTTGTAGATTTGCGGCGTTGACTTGGCTATTGAGTGCCTCGACTTGTTGTTTATAGTCAGCATCGGTTTTGATAGGTTTTTTGACTTTTTGCTTGTCTTTATCGCCTTTGACTGCCTTTGTGATGACTTGTAATAGCTGATTGATACCAATTTGATGTAAAAAAGCCTTCACCTCTGCCATCTTTTGTGCTTCGCCGCGGATTTGTAGCTGCTCGATGGCTTTGGGCTGGTTGGTAAATAAATTCTGGGCGATTTGCCAAGTAAAGCCATTGATGGTCACATCGACCTGCTGAGAAGGCTGTAATTGACTGTCTAACAAAATGCCGTTAACGGTAAAAGTCACATAAAAAGTGACGTTTGGGATATAAGCGTGAATACGAACGACAGTATTGGTCGTGGCTAAAGGATAAACAGTCTTACGAAGATCTGCATCAAAACGTAGCAACAGGGTCAGCAAGGTTTCAATAATCACTAATACCACATTGAGCGCTGTCGTGGCTATATTGCTTGGGGCATTGGTCGAAGTTTGAAAATTATCGTTCATTAAATTTCCACAAAATTAATCAAATATGGGTTTTGTAATTTGTCGATAGTGTAACTTCAAAAGGTTGTTAATAACATTAATTATTGTAAGTCTGGTATAAAACACTGTCAGTCGGTGATTCTTAGTCAAGAAATCATTGCGAGATTGATTCTTAGCCACTTTTACTCACTATAGCTGTATATATCAATTTTTAGCGGTTTTTGTTGAAATAAAATGTTATCGTTTGGTGTGCCAACCGCTATATTTTGCAAAAACACGTTAATCAATGCTTAATTCCACAGAAATTATGCTTAAACTGCTTGTGAAGCCGTTGGAGTTTACTTATAATCGAATCATAATTACTTATGCAGCACTTGATACTTAAGGCTTTGAGCCTAATTAATTGCCAAGCGTGTGCTTTGTATATATAACGTTTATTTTCATCCCTAAAAATTTGAAGGATATTCTTATGAATAAGTCAGAATTAGTTGATAGCATTGCTAAAAAAAGTGGCCTTTCTAAAGCCCAATCAACTGAAGCATTAAATGCCTTTATCGCAACGATTGGCGAAGCAATGAAAGCTAATGATACCGTGTCATTAGTTGGCTTTGGTACGTTTAGTGTCAAAGAACGCCAAGCACGTACTGGCCGTAACCCACAAACTAAAGAAGAAATCCAAATCCCAGCAAGCAAAGTCCCAAGCTTTAAAGCAGGCAAAAGTTTAAAAGATATCGTTAACTAATTAACCCTTATCTCTTTATAGCTGAAAAAGCGTATTTTTAATTAAATACGCTTTTTTATTGCCTATTATTTCCTTGCTAAGTATAAAAACTAAACTATAAAAACCGGGCAAAAACTTAAGTAAAAAACCACTATTTTTACACAGTGGTTTTTTATTTTATAAACTATAACCTATCTTGGCACCGTAATGGTTTGACCTACTTTTAGCGACGCTGTTGGTGACAAGTTATTTAAACTAGCCAATTCTTTAGGGCTGATGCCAAAGCGTCCTGCCAAAGAAATTAAGCCTTCGCCTGCTTTGACTTTATAGGTTGTTGTGGTTTTCGGAATTTTGATGTTTTGACCAATCAACAACGACTCATTACCTTTTAAGTTATTTAAAGCGGCAAGCTCACTTTTAGAAACGCCATATTTTGCACTCAAGTTTGTCAGACTATCACCTGATTTTACTTGATAGCCTTGTGCATCACCATGACTATATTTACTTACTGGGTTTAACGCTAGCTTGTTATCATCCTCTGATTGGGCGTCTTTGGCTGCTTTGGTCTCTTTTTTTGTTTCTTTTTTGCTCTCGGGTTTTGCAGAGTCGCGTTTGACGGTAGGTTCGCGGGTCGCTGTCACACTAGCCACCGTACCCAATCCTGCTTGAGGAATAACCAGTTTTTGCCCTTGAATTAAGTTGGCTGTGGGTTTTAGATAATTGGCTTTCGCCAAGTCTGCTACCGTTAAATCAAAGTTATTGGCGACACTACCTAAACTATCACCTGGGCGTACTGTGTAGTTAATCGATTTGCCAGCTAGCGCATATTTGACCTTTTCAACTGTGACAGGCACGATGATGACTTGTCCTTTTTGCACACGATAATTGGTGTTAAAACCGTTGACATCAGCAATGTCTTTGGGCGATACGGATAATCGATCAGCGATACCCGACAAGGTATCACCCGTCTGAACCGTATAACGACTGGATACCGGTTGCACTTCAGCTCTAGCAGGGGCAGGCTTTTGCGCTACTGGCTGTGCCACTGGCGGCTTTGGCATTTTGTCTGAAATTAACCACAAGTTTTGGTTGGTACGCACTTGATAAGTTACTGGTAAATTATTGAATTTTGCTAACTCACCGACATTTAGATCAAACTTGTCAGCGATGCCTGTCAAGGTATCCCCCGCTTGCACGATATAGCTATTGGCTTTACGTTTTGGCGCTTCTGCTACTTTGGGTTCGATAGGCTTGGCGTTGTATAAGTAAAGTGTTGAACCTGCTAGCAAGGCGGCATTTGGGTCAATTTGGTTCCATTCAGCGATATCTCGCCAATTCACACCCATACGACTGGCGATATTTGCCAAGGTGTCGCCAGCTTTGACTTGATAGATGCTGCGTGTGCCGCTCGGACGTTTTTTGGCAGCCGGCTTGCTAACCGTGACAGCATTGCTTTCACTGGCGGTATTGGATTTGCTCGTGGTCACTTGCGCCGTGTTTGGTGCTTTACCATTTAAGCTCGACGCTTGGGTAATTTTGACCTCTTTTGGCAACACCACTGGCGGCTCTTCGTAACTGAGTTTTTTGGTTTCGCCTTTGGCTTCTAATATAGCTTGCTGGGTCTGGATGGCATTGAGCTTGATATTACCATCTGTAGGGTTAATCGCTTGCTCTACTTGGGGTGCGGTTTTTTCGATTTCTTTAGCAATCAAGTTACGCTCTTGATTGGATAAAGGTGGTTCTTGCACCACGGTGTTGTTGGCAGTAACAACGGCTGAAGTGGTTGGTAATGTATTGGTAGACTGCATTTCAGCGGTCACTATTTTTTGCTCAGTGGCGGTAATCGGTGGTTCTTTGATTACTGTATTGCGGCTTTGGATGCTTGGTGTACTAGGAATGGGGGCGATATAAGTCGTGGTTTGGTTTTTAACCATACTAGTTGCCATCGCCGCCAAATCGCTGCTAGACGATGGCAAATTAACTGTTTCTTTTTTGCTATAGGCTTGTTTGGCGGCACTGAGTGAATCACCCTGACTTGTGGTGGTAGTTCGGGTTTGGTTGCCAGAGTTTGTGGTCGGTGTGTTATAAGTCGGTGTAACAGTTTTAGGCGTGACATAGCTATTGTTTGCCAAATAACCTTGCTGACTCATATAACCATTACCGCGTAATTGGGTGATTTTACGGTCAATTGATTCATTGAGATCATTAGGAATCAGAATACGGCTTGGGCCTGACATATCTACCGTACCTGCAATCAACGCAGGATTTAGGGCACGCAGTTCTTCATAGCTTACGCCTGTCAAACTACTAATCTCATACAAGCTCACGCCAACATTGGCAGGGACACTTCTAAAATGCTGACGGTTCGCAATTGCGGGTAAATACACATTGTAGGTACTCGGATTTTTGACGATTTGCGCCACAGCCAAAAATCGAGGGACATAGTTCATCGTTTCAGTGGGTAGTTTGAGCGACCAATAATCCGTTGGTAGACCACGTGCTGCATTATAATTAATCGCGGATTGGACACGGCCTGGACCGGCATTGTACGATGCCAATGCCAACTCCCAACTACCAAATTGGTTATACAAAGCCGTCAAAAAGTCATAAGCGGCACGGGTTGACTCAATCACATCGCGTCGACCATCAAAGGTGCTGGTTTGATTCAACCCATAAATACGACCTGTACTTGGAATAAACTGCCATAACCCTGCAGCAGAAGCGTTACTATTGGCATTGGGGTCATAAGAGCTTTCAATCACAGGCAATAATGCCAGTTCTGTTGGGATATTGCGACGTTCAGCTTCGCGCACTGTGTAGTATAAATAGCGGCTAGCACGCGCTGTTAATCGGTTTAGATAATCTTGGCGGCTAATAAACCAACTTTTCTGCGCTTCAATACGCGGATCGTACACGTTGGAGTTCATACGAAAATTGACGCGCAGTCTATCCCACAGATTACCATAGCGCTGAACCAACAAAGCGTTATTCTCTACCATGGTCATGTCGGTGGCTTCAAGCAGGCCTTCCAGTTCATCCAAACTATCCATATCCAGTAGCGCTGCATTTTCTTGCGCGCTACGCACCGTGCTTTTGCTGTGACTGGATGATCCAATCATGGGTTTACCCGCTGGACTGGTAGTACTGGTTGGCGCACTGCTACAGGCTGCCAAAATAATAGAAGAAATAGCTAAACTTAACGGTTTGATAGTTTTTTTTGATGAATGGCTTATCGAAAGCAACATGATGATTCCTAGCTCTTTTTTGCAATTTAGATGTAGGACATATACCCATCCCATAGCGTAAAACTATGAACGAATATAAGCTAAAATTTGACATTATAAATAAAAAAACGGCTGTGATTTCAAGCCCGTAAAATTAAATATTGGCTGAAATTATACTAGAATCCATAAAAAAAGTGGCACAAAACTTTTGCACCACCCTGTTTAACACCACTTTTAATACCACTAAATTAGTGCTTTTCAATCACAAGTTGGCTAATCGCCCTAGACAATAACACCGAGTTACCGCTTTCAGCAAAGGTAATACGTGAAGTTGTTACTAAACGTGTCGTCAGGTTATTTTCGACGATGACTTCTGTGGTTATGGCATCTGCTTTGGCATGGTTACCGCTAAATACCACATTATTTAATTGTATATCATAGCCATATTGCGTTGCTTTTGACCAGTTGTTTTGCAAGAGGTTTAAATAATTGCTTTTATTTAAGGTGGTGGTTTTTCTTTTACGCGACACAGATATCAATGCATCATCTGCTACTAGGTTTGCAACGCGCGAAATACTTTTGGCATTTGCTGCAGCCGCCATCGCAGTACCGTAATTGTCGATATCACGCTGGGTGATTTCAGCGTTTGCCAGCGTTGGGACGGTTAACGAAGTCGCGATGACTAGACCTAGCCATAGTTTTGACTTTACTTGCTTTCGGATTTTATCAATCGGTTGAAAATTTAACGTGATACTCATGAGATTTTCCTTCAATTGGTAACACCCAATTGTTTGACCCTAAAAGAAATAATTTGTTACAACTAAGCATAGCATAACCATTAACTTTATTGTTACGTCATTGTTAATTATCAAGCATAAAATAGTGAATAACCCCGATAAAAATTTTTGAACTTATTATCCAAAACTATCCAAAATCGCTAGATCGCCAAATCAATCATCGTTTTTACAGCGCTGAATTATTTCAGCAAACAAGGGTTAATCATTTATTAATTTGGCTAAATCGGTTATCATTACAGGTTGTTTTTATCACCATTTTATGACTAAATCTCAATTTAAGGGTATTTTAACTATGCTACTTACCGCTATTTTAGCATTTATCCAATCTGCCCATGCGGAAGGTGCGGCGGCAGCGCCTACTGGAACGGGTGCTTCCACCATTATGCAAATGCTATTGCCATTGGCTTTTTTTGCTATTTTTTATTTTATTATTATCCGACCACAAAGCCGTCGTAACAAAGAGCATCGTCAAATGATTGATGCCATTAAAGAAGGCAATGAAGTGGTATTTGCCGGTGGCTTGATGGGAAAAATCAAAAAACTTCAAGGTGAATATGCGGTTGTTGCATTAAATACTACCCAAGAGGTGATGGTGCAACGAGCCTCAATCATTTCGGTATTGCCTGTAGGTACCATTGATAGTCTTAAATAATTGCTGATGCAGCTCACCTGTCAGGTTGGCGACCTAGCATTCTGTTAAGTTGCCAACTGGCTATTATGATATTGTACTGCCTTGTTGATCGCGGTTAATAGCCCTACGGTTAATAAACCTAGTAGAACAACTAGTTACCTAAAAAAATCAAGTTTAAGAAGTCAAGATTATGCACTACCCTGCTTGGAAATACTTTTTAATCGGCATTGTGCTGCTACTGAGCACCCTGTATGCCCTACCAAACCTTTATCCAGACAAGCCCGCCGTTCAAATCACGGGGGCTTCCGCTAGTACCACATTGACCAATGATGTGCTAAAGCAAGCGGAAACCATCCTAAATGCCGCCAATATTCCAACCAAAAACAACAGTTTTGATGGTAAATCAGCTTTGTTAAAAATTGGTGATGAGTCGACTGAAACGCAGCTTAAAGCGCAACAAGTGCTAAAAGAAAAGCTTGGCGACAATTACGTGGTGGCACTAAACTTGGCACAAACCACGCCAGCATGGCTACGTAATATTGGCGGCAATCCTATTAAATTAGGCTTGGACTTGCGGGGTGGTGTACGGTTTGTACTAGAAGTCGATATGAGCAAAACCGTCTCTCAGCGTTTGGAAAACCTAACCCGAGATATCCGTACAGAGCTACGCAACCAAAAAATTGCCGTGACCAATTTACAAGCAGGGCAAAATAATCTGACGTTAAACTTTGTCGATAATGCCGCGCGTGATCAAGCCATTAATGTGTTACGTAGTCGCTTTGGGACAAATTACGAATTACAACCGCTCATCAATGCGGGGGGTCCAGCGATTAACATGACCTTGACCCAGTCGACGATTTCACAAATATCTCAAGATGCGGTCACCCAAAACTTGACGACTTTACGAAACCGTATTAATGAGCTAGGCGTGGCTGAAGCCGTGGTGCAATCCCAAGGTGCCAACCGTATTGTGGTGGAATTACCCGGGGTACAAGATACCGCAGAAGCCAAACGGGTCATTGGTCGTACTGCCAATCTAGAATTTCGTATGGTGTCTGACCAAAACAATACTTTCCAAGCCAATCCATCTGGGGTATTGCCTGCAGGCACTGAAGCCTATTCATTTGGTGAAGTCGATAGCCCACAAAAAACCTTATTGGAACGTCAAGCTGTGGTCACCGGTCGAAATGTACAAGACGCCCAAGCAGGGATGGATCAAAACGGTCGCCCTCAAGTGAATATCACACTGGATAACGCAGGTGGTCGTTTGATGCAAAATACCACAGCAAAATCAGTGGGCAAACAAATGGCTGTGCTGTTTATTGAAAATAAGCAGCGTATCACCTTCCAGCCAGACCCAGTGACGCGTCAAAATAAAGAAGTAAGGACACCTTACGCAGAAAGCCACATTATCAATCAAGCGACCATTCAAGGCGTCTTTGGCTCAACTTTCCAAATCACGGGCTTAGATAGTAATGCAGAAGCCTCAGAGCTGGCTTTGTTACTTCGTGCAGGTGCACTAGCGGCGCCCATGTATTTTGTTGAAGAACGTACTATTGGTCCATCATTGGGACAAGATAACATCCAAAAAGGTATGTTCTCTACCCAAGTCGGCTACTTACTCGTGTTCTTATTTATGATTATTTTTTATCGTTTATTTGGTTTGATTGCCAATATTGCGTTAATTTTTAACTTAATGATGATTTTAGCCATCATGTCATTGATTGGTTCTGCGCTAACCCTGCCGGGTATCGCAGGTATCGTGTTAACCATCGGGATGGCGGTGGATGCCAACGTGCTGATATTTGAACGCATCCGCGAAGAGCTTGCCAACGGCGCCAGACCAAAATCTGCGATTGTGGCAGGTTTTAACCGCGCATTTACCAGTATTTTTGATGCACAGCTGACTACCTTGATTGTCGCATTTATTTTATTTGCGATTGGTACAGGTCCGATTAAAGGTTTTGCTGTCACCTTAGCCATTGGTATTGCCAGCTCTATCTTCACCTCAGTGACCGTCACGCGTGCACTGGTACAGTTAGCTTATGGCTACCGCAAAACTGTCAAACGCCTAAGTATTGGTTAAGGAGCGAATAAATAATGAATGATGACAAGTTAGAGGATCTAGACGGTTTAGACGGCTCAGAACCCATCAACCCCGAGCAAAAACTCTCAGAGCTCGGCGTACGTCGTAGTGATGAAATGGCATCAAATAAACAGCACCGCAAAACGCCGCGCCGTAATGGTAAAGGGGTGAATAAAAATTTAGTCAAGCAGCCTGCTCAACCTACCGACACTGCAACCCAAACCGCTGGGTTGGCGGTGGCTAACGCTACCAGCGCTGAATTTTCGGCAGAGGATTTTGGCGGTGAAAAATTCTTTGCCGGTCGGCGTATTATTGATTTTTTAAAGGTATCTAAACCTTTTGCCATATTATCCGCCATCTTAACGATTCTGGGTTTGGTCGCTATTTTAACCAAAGGTTTAAATCTAGGCTTGGATTTTACTGGCGGTGTGTCAGCCACGGTTGTTTATGAGCAACCGGTGCAACAAGCCCAAGTTCAGTCAGCCTTATCAAGCCATAAAATCAATGACAGTGTGGTGCAATATTTGGGCAGTAACAAAGAAATTTTGGTACGCCTGCCACCGCAAAAACAAATCGAAGGGTTATCAAACTCGCTCGATACTGCGTTAGATTTACCCAACAACAATGCCACCATCAAGAATATTGACGTGGTTGGCAGTCAAGTAGGTAATGAGATTTATGTCAGCTCCTTGGGGGCAACGGCACTGGCATTACTGTGTATGTTTATTTATGTGATGGTGCGCTTCCAAGCCAAATTAGCCTTAGGCGCGGTGTTGGCGTTATTTCACGATAGTATTATCACCGTGGGTATTTTCGCACTTTTCGGATGGCCGTTTGATTTGACCGTGCTTGCCGCGGTGTTATCACTGATTGGTTATTCGATTAACGATACCATCGTGGTCTTTGACCGTATCCGTGAGAATTTTCGCCGTGTCCGTGGTGCGAGCCCAACGCAAATTGTCAATCTATCGCTCACTGAAACGCTACGTCGTACTATTATGACCATTTCAACGGTGTTGCTAGTGGTGGTCGCGATGCTGCTGCTTGGCGGCGAAAGCTTACATTGGTTCTCAGTAGCATTGCTCATTGGCTTGATTTTAGGTACTTTCTCATCGGTGTATATCGCCAGTGCGATTCCACTGTGGCTAGGTATGTCGCGCAAAGACTTTATTGTCGAAGTCAAACCAGAATTTGTTGAGGACGAAGTGGTTTTTGAAGACCGCAATGCGCCTATCTATGACAACAAAGTAGTAGATAATCAATAAATGATTTGAGCGGTAAAATACCCTACTTGCTAGGGTATTTTTATGGCTAGAATCTAAACAAGAATAGCAATGATGACAAATGAATTAATGAAAAATGGGTTATGGCAACAGGCGTTTAAAGTAAGTTTTCCTGTGGCAATGGGTTATATCCCTGCGGGGATTGCCTTTGGCGTGTTGTTTGTGGCAGCAAAACTTCCTATATGGGCGGCGATTTTATCTAGTGTGGTGTTATATGCGGGTGCGGCGCAATATGCTTCTATTACGCTGTTAGCGGGTGGGGTTGGAATCTCAACCATCGCCAGCAATACTTTAGCGATAAATTTGCGCCATGCTTTCTATGCCATTCCTTTATTAAAACAATTACCAACCAATCCTATCAGTCGATTTTATTGCTTGTTTGCGTTAACCGATGAAACTTTTTCCGTGTTAACCACCCTTCATGAAAATGAACGCCAAAGACTCATACTACCTGTGAGTTTGCTCAATCAGTGTTATTGGGTTATCGGTACTATATTGGGCATTTTGCTGGGTGAAGGGCTCAATGATTGGGTGCCCCATTTGGATTTTGCGTTAGTGTGCTTATTTGCTATTTTAGCCTACGAGCAGTTTAAAGCAGTCAAGGCTTACTATCCCATCTTCATCGCCATCATTGCGTTCACAGCGGCGTTTTATTTTATATCCGATTGGCTTTTACTATCAGCGATTTGCGTGAGTTTGGGACTCATTATCATCCACTTTTTTATGAGCAATAAATCTGCTCATGAGCAAGCTCTCTGACAGTTCAAACTATCTGACAGCTCAACCGCCAAAAAATTTATCCATTAATCGTTAGAATATTATGAACACACCACCTGATAACTTTTATTTAGTCGCCGCTACTTTTGCCATGGCGTTGGTGACTTTTCTCACCCGCTTGACCCCGATAATTTTGCCAAAGCGTTTATTGGATGCCCCCTTGTTGCTCGCGGTGAATAAAGCATTGCCATTATCCGTGATGACGCTGTTGATTTTAACTTCCTTGCATTGGCAGCAGCCCAAGCCTATGCCCAACGCTATGAGTATGAGTCTGGGCTTATCGCCATTACTTGTGGCAGAGATATTGGCGCTTTTAGTGGTGTTGCTCAGCTATCATTGGAAAAAGCAATTACTGCTAAGTATGCTGGTGGGTATTGCTAGCCTTAATGGGTTTTTATGGGGATTGAATCTGATAGGTTTTCAATCCCCATAAAAAAAAGCCCTACTTGGGCTTTTTTTATGAAGGATAACTTATACCTCGGTTTGCACCCCGACGATATCCACAGGCGTATCAGCCACGTCTTGTATACCAGATTTTTTCTGTTTGGCTTTATCACTGCGTTTACGCTGCAATTCATCCAAATAATCTTCATCAATACCACCGGCGATGTATTTGCCATCAAATACCGAACAATCAAATTTTTTGGCATCGCTGTGTTTGTCTTGTACCGCTTCAATCAAGTCATCCAAATCTTGGAATATCAAACGATCCGCGCCGATGATTTTACACACTTCTTCCACACTATGACCTGAGGCAATCAGCTCATTGCGCGCTGGCATGTCAATACCATACACATTGGGATATTTGACCGGTGGCGCGGCACTGGCAAAATACACATTATTGGCGCCTGCATCACGTGCCATTTGGATAATCTCGTGACAAGTCGTGCCACGTACAATTGAATCATCGACCAACAATACGTTTTTATTTCTAAATTCAAAAGGCACCGCGCTTAATTTTTGACGTACCGATTTTTTGCGCTGCTGTTGACCTGGCATAATAAAGGTGCGACCGATATAACGGTTTTTCATAAAGCCTTCACGGTATTTTACGCCTAGATGTTGGGCAAGCTCCATCGCAGAAGTACGTGAGGTATCGGGAATAGGAATAACCACATCAATACCGTGATCTTCACCCCATTCTTTGATGATTTTCTGCGCTAACGACTCGCCCATACGCATACGGGCTTTATAAACAGAAATATTATCAATAATCGAATCTGGGCGGGCAAAATAGACATATTCAAAAATACAAGGTCTAAACTCTTTGGCTTCGACACATTGGCGACTAAAGAAGTTATTGTTTTCATCAATAAAAATCGCTTCACCGGGCTTCACATCTCGAACGATATCAAAACCCAATGCAGTTAACGCAACTGACTCAGATGCCACCACATATTCAAAACCGCCATTTTCCGCTAATCGTTGACCAAAAATCAGCGGACGAATGCCATTGGGGTCACGAAATGCCAAAATACCATAGCCCGTAATCATAGCGACTACCGCATACGCGCCTTCGATACGTTTGTAGACGGATGTCATCGCTTCAAAAATATCATCGGGGCTTGGATGCTGGATACCGAGTTTTTGCATCTCATGCGCTAGCACATTGAGCAAGACTTCTGAATCAGAATCGGTATTAATATGGCGCATATCTTCCATAAACAGTTCTTTGGCAATCTCTTCTGCGTTGGTCAAATTACCATTATGCGCCAAGGTAATACCATACGGCGAATTGACATAAAAAGGCTGAGCTTCCGCACTACTAGACGTACCAGCCGTTGGGTAGCGTACATGCCCGATGCCTTGATGACCGACAAGACGCATCATATGACGGGTCATAAACACATCGCGCACCATGCCATTTTCTTTACGCAAAAACAGACGGCCATCTTGACATGTCACAATACCCGCAGCATCTTGCCCACGATGCTGCAGCATAGTCAGCGCATCGTATAGCATTTGATTAACCGGACTGTGAGCGGCTATACCGACAACTCCACACATATTTTACCCCTTTGATTTTTCACGGATGGCTATGAGACCTGATGAAAATTGAATGAAACTACCTTATTTGGCGGCTTAGAAGATGTTAGCCGTCAGTTAAACTTACCAATGCTATTGGCCCATTTGCCCTATTCCTTCGAAAGCGGTTTTCCCCAGATTGGCAGCAAGCTGTTGGGTGATTTGGGTCGCAAAAGGTGCTAGTGGCAGTAGCGCCTTGGCAAACTTAGACTGCTGCCAAAAGTCACGTTGACTGACAAAAGGCGCCAATAAACTCACCAGCATCAACACAATGACCAAATTTTTGACCAAGCCAAACCCTGCGCCTGCCAATTTATCTAGGATGCTCAGCCGAAGCCCCTGCAAGGTTTTACTCATCACCCATAATACAATTTGCAGTCCCACGATGACAAATAAGCCAATTGCCAAGAATGCCGCAATGATACTAAGGCCGGTTGAGCCCGTCAGCGACACAAAAAACGGGGCTAAAGGTTTTGCCAAATAACTGGCGAGCAGCAGCGCCAATAGCCAACCAAACATGCCCACCAGTGAGCGCATCAAGCCATTATTAAACCCCTGCCACAACCCAATAAACAATACAAACAACACTACCATATCTAACAAAGTCATCGGGTCAAGCTCGTATCATGGGATTTACAAATTAGAGGGTGAATGTTGGCTTAGACGATAACCGTCAATGGCTTCAACACAGGTTTGGATGAGCTCTGGCCCTTCATAAATCAAACCACTATAGAGTTGAATCAAATCCGCACCTGCTTCAATCTTTTTAACCGCACGTTGACCATTGTCAATGCCGCCTACGCCAATAAGTGCAACTGAGCTCGGTAAGCGTTCGGCAAACTGCTCAAGAACTTGGGTACTACGGTGACTGAGTGGTCGACCTGATAGCCCGCCTGCTTCTTGACTGGTTTTGTAGTCTTCTACCCCATTGCGGCTTAAGGTGGTATTGGTGGTAATCAGCCCATCAATATCAAAACGCACCAATTCTTTGGCAATATAATCAATTTGATCTTCTTCCAAATCTGGGGCAACTTTCAGTACCAATGGCACATAATACTGATGTTGGCTAGCGAGTTGGCTGTGACGTGATTTGATACCATCAAGCAGCGCCGTGAGCGCATCACCACTTTGCAAGTCACGCAGGTTTTTGGTATTGGGAGAGGAGATATTCACCGTAATATAAGACGCGTAAGGATACACTCGCTCTAGACAATAAATATAGTCATCAAGGGCATTTTCAACAGGCGTGCTGGCATTTTTGCCAATATTAATACCCAAAATGCCTTGATATTTTGCACGCTTGACTTGCTCAATGAGATAATCGACGCCTTTATTGTTAAATCCCATGCGATTGATAATGGCATGGGCTTCTTTGATACGAAATAGACGGGGTTTGTCATTGCCAGGCTGTGGTTTTGGGGTAATCGTACCAATTTCGATGTAGCCAAAACCCAATGCTGCTAACGCATCGATATATTCGCCGTTTTTATCAAGCCCTGCTGCCAAACCAACCGGATTGGTAAAGGTTAACCCCATACATTCAGTTGTTAGTTCTTGTTTACCGTACAAAAACCCGAGCATCCCAAATTTTTGCGATTTTTCGAGTAACGATAACGTGATTTCGTGGGCTTTTTCAGGATCGGTGTTAAATAAGAACGGACGAAGAAAGGCATACATAGTTGAATAAGCACTCACATTGCATGGGTGAATCTAATTGACTCTGCCCTTTATACAAGCAGAACTAACCTATTTAGCTTGAGAGATAGCACCCGTTGACGCGCTGTCTAGACTATCTCGTCAAAATCAGAAAAGCTATTATATCAGTGTTGACGCTAAATAAACACCTGCAATTTTCTTTGCCTTCACTGCTACATTAACTACTATATGAGCTTAACTCGGCTTATAGATTACAGATTTTAGCTTTTAACGTCCTATAATCAAAGACTAAGGCACGGCTCGACCATTTGACAACGCAATCCAACCACGAATAATGCGATACAGATGCCATAAGACTGTGGCGACGATTATCAAGCCGCCTAAAGCACCGACAATAAAGCTGCCACCCATCGCATGATTGCTATCAACGGCAGCGCCAAAAAATAGCCCACCCGTTGCAAAAATCACCATGACAAAACCAATCACCCAAAAAAATATACTGTACCAAAATGTTTTGATTTGCCAATCAAAGTGACTATAAAGCCACGTGTTCCTAGCCTCATCGCGCTTTAAATAATTCATCACAATCGGAATAATCCAAGTCAGTCCCGCGGTAAAATAACTAAACAGCGCCAACGCATAAGTAATGTGGTTATAACTGATTTGGCTTTGGGTCACCGGTAAGTGTTGACTGAGCTGCGTGTATTGCGGTAACGCTGATGGATAACCATTCGCCCCACTACCAAATTGTGGGTTGGCTGGGTCAGGTGTGTGAGCATCTGTTGGTTTTTCTAGGTTCATTATAATTTTCCATCAATGATTATTACTTTTTTTATCGGGTCGTAGTATAGAATTTCAATTGATTGTTATGGACTTTAGGGTATTACCCAAATCGGTTCTCGAATGGTAAATGGTTGGTGGTTGCTATCGGCAAACTCGACCGTCCAGCTAACAGGGGACTGCTGTGATGCCAATGGTTTAAAGGTTGGTACTGGGATGATTTTTATGCGGTTTTTTGCCGAATACAGCAAATAGTTGCCATCGGGCGAAAAGTTGGCAGGTTCAGCCAATCCTTCATCATTGATAGCGATATTTTTTTTAGTTGCCATATCTGCGAGCCTGCCTTGGCTATTATCGCTGACGTAAGTGATCAAACGCCCCGAGGGACTAACCCGAGCGATGGCATTGGTTTTACCGGGCAAGTTTAAAGGCAAAAATTGTTGTTTTGCAAAATGGTATTGATAAAGTTGCGGTTGTAAAAATTTGGCTTTATCTGACGTAAATATAAAGGATTGACCATCTGGCAGCCACACAGGGGCTAAATCAATCGCTGGTTGATGGGTCAGTTGTTGTTTTATATTGCCGCTGCTATCGGTCAAAAAAATCTCTGGATTGCCCATTTGGCTATTTGCTAGTAACAATTGGCGTCCATCGGGGGAGATTGCGCCACTAAAATTATGGGTGCGTTTGGCAGAAACCGCAGACACCCCAGAAATCTCAGTAACTTGCAAAGTCGCTCTATCAAGGATAACGACTTTAGGATAACTTTTGCCTGCTTGAACCGTAAAAATCAGGCGATCGCCTAAGCGACTGGCAGATAAGCTCATTATCGTACCATTGACCTTATACAAAGTCTTTGGGTCGCTGCCATCGATTTGGGTTTCAATCAGCTGCCCTTGGCGATTTTCCCCAAATCCAGTTAAATAAATAAAAATTAACTTGCCTGACAGCTGTCTAGCATCCATATGCGGCAAATTGGTTGGCGCAGTCGCTATGACTTTGGGCAATGAGGTCGAACTTTGCAAGGAGGTGTTAGATAAGGTTGTTGATGGCGAGCGCATGGTCTGACAGCCTGTCATCGCCAAGCTAATTGCCATGACAATTGCCATAACAGCGGCGCACCATAAACGGAGTAAGAGATAAACATGCTTCATGTTATTTGTGGCTTGGTTAAGGTAAAACATTATTGGCGTCTGGATTGAGCCAAAGTGGTCCATAAATCAAGCCATTGGGTACGCCATTTTGGGATGGGCTAATACTGATGGATTTGCCATTTGATACAATGGTAATGACATTTTTATTGGAATAAATATAGTGTTGTCCATTGGGTGAGACACCTGGGGCTTCACTTAACCCAACGTTATTTACAGCGGTTACCGAGCGCGAACCCAGATCCATCACCACGCCTTGATTGGCACCCGACAAATAGGACATTTTTTTACCATCATTGCTGATGCGCCCCATACTGCTTAGTCCGCCGCCCGTCAAACGCTGTTCACTACCGGTTGATAGATTATATAGATAAATTTGACCTTTATTACCGCCTTTTTTACCACCGGCTCTGTCTGAAGTATAGACAAATGATTGCCCATCAGGCGCCCAACTAGGATAAATAGCCCCCACAGGGTCATTGGTCAATCGACGAGAATTGCCACCTTGCGCCAAATAAATCTGCGGTATGCCGTTTTCAAAACTGCTACTAAATATCACGCGACCATCTTTACTCACGGATGCGCCATAATTCATGGCTTTAAAATTCGTCAAATTGCTGACTGCTCCGCTGACAATATTGGCAGACATGACCTGCGGATAGCCTAGCGTGTCGGGCTGAACTTGAAAAGTAAAGGTTTGATTGTCAGCAGAGGTATTTAGGGTTTTAATGGTACCGTTAAACTCATAAATCACTTTTGGGTTAAACCCATCCACGTCAGAAATGACCAAACGTGAGACACGGTTTTTGGGCTTGCCTGTTTCAACCACATACGCAATGCGCCCAGAAAAATCGCCTTTGATGCCTGTCAATATCTCATAGATACGGTCAGCAACCTTATGCCCTGCCATACGCAAACTTTGTGAGTTATTTTTGCTGGTAACGGTTTGCAGACCCTGCATCACCTCACCTGTCGCCACATTTATGACTTCAAAGTTAATCTCAATATTGCCACGATTGCTGCGCGTATTGCCAACCACCAAATAAGGCACGGCGTTATGCTGCCAGACAGGCAAAGTGACTTCACTACTGCTATGAGGCCGCTCTGGTAAATTACTATCTAAAGTAAATTGCCCCAAATTGGTCAAATCATTGGTGATGATGCCCGAGATACTCTCTGCCCCTGCAAACGGCACAATGGCGACTTGCAAGTTAGAGCGTGGTGCCTGCTTGACTAGGGTAAAATCAACGTTATCAGCAGCGTTTGCTAGAGGTGGCATCGCAGTGGTAGACAAGGCAACGACTGCCGCTTTCAAAAGAGTATGGTTCATAATTAGCCTGCAATATTTATAATTATTAAAAAAGTGGTTTTAAAATAATAGCATTGTTTTAATCGCCAAAAAAGATTGGGCAAGGCTAGGCGCTACAACACTGTTTAGCTTTACTATTTGACTTTACTATTTGGCTTTAAAATTGCCCGTCATGGTTCTTGCCCCATTTGGCGGGGGCGGCAGCGGACTTGATTGGTTGATTGCTTGTTGTAAGCTTGCTTTAAAAGCGGCATCACTACTGCCGCGAATAGTGATATTACTAATTGTCCCATCCGCAGCAATGCTAAATGACGCCGTTAATGAATTGCCATTACTATTGGTTGGTACATTCCAGTTTGCATCAATCATCGCCATGACTTGGCTGACATAGCCTGCCGAACTCCCTCCCGATGCACCACCACGTCTGCTAGAACCTTGACCGCTAGATGATTGCGATTGCGCTGCACCTGTAGATTGACCATCTTTACCCAAATCCAGTGATTTTATATTATTGTCACTTTGCCGCTCGCTATTGGCATTGAGATTTTTATTGTAGGCGGCATTGTTCGCGCGTATTTCGTTTTTTACCTCATCAATATTGCTTTCGGCAATTTTATAATCTTGCAGATTTCGCTGCTGGGTTTCATTGCGCTGGTTTAATTCATCAATCACGCTTTGTCTTTCAGCTGCTACTTCCCGGTCTAGCTTTTCAGCAAACAGCGCCTGCTCTTTTTCCCATTGCGCCTGCTTGGCGGCTAACGTATTTTTAACCGTTTCAATTTGATTGGTTGATGTCGAATGGGGCGTGTTCATTGGCACAGTTGATAGGGTTTGGGAATTTAAGGACGGTGTGGGCGCACCAGCCATCTCGCCAGCCGTGGCTTGGTTTTGCGCAAGCTCATTTTGTTGGTTGGCTTTGATTTGCCCTTCCATTACCGACAACTGCTCAGGGGTAATCAACGAGGTTTCCATGGGCGCTGGCGGGGTGTTATGATAAAAGAAAAACAATAACCCAACCACCAATGCATGAGCAATGGCACTGAGCACAATCGCCCATACCGGGTAATCGGGTGTTTTGACGGGTACATAGACTGAGGTCACTTCAGCATACATCGTCTCAGTATTTCCTTATTCTACCAAAAATATTCAATCAAAAATTAAAAGGTCATCGTATTAGAAGGCTGCTTGATTAAAAAGCTACTTCATTAAAAAGCCATTTGATTAAAAGGCTATTTGCTGGCTGGTTTTGGCGGTGCCGTTAACAAGCCAACCTTTTGGATGCCCGCTTGCTGCAAGTTTGCCATCAATTGGATAATATCCCCATATTGGTTATTTTGATCGGCATTAATCATCACATTGACATTGGGTTTACCATCGAACTGGTATTGAGGCTGAGATTGTAAATTATTCAAAGTGGCGATTAGTGCTTCTTCGCTCATTGGCTCATCGGTTTTGTCTTGGGTACTTAAATATAGCTGTCCATCAGATTTTAGTGACACAATCACCGGTAACTGCGTGCCTTGCTGTAGTGATTTGGTTTGCGCTTTTGGCAAATCAATATCTACTCCCGTCGTTAGCATGGGCGCGGTCACCATAAATATGACGAGCAGCACCAACATTACGTCAATATAAGGCACCACATTCATACCTGCATTGAGTTTTTGAGGACGGTTACGGCTGTAAGGGTTTGCTTTCATAGTGTCAAGTTGTTCAATAAAATTTATCTAACATTCATTTAGCATTTAGCGTTTATCTAGCGAGCGAGCGGTGGCATCATGGCAGGTGAATTCAGCCCTGTCGGTAAGTTGGTAGTCGTATCCACAGTTTGTCGCAACAACATGCCTGTCATCTCATCACAGAACAGGCTACGACTTTGATAAACTTTATCGTTTTTTGCGGTAAAGTGGTTGAAAGCCAGTGCCGCTGGAATCGCAGCAAACAACCCGAGCGCCGTGGCAATCAAGGCTTCGGCAATACCAGGGGCAACCGCAGCCAGTGTGGCTTGCGCAGAAGTCGATAAACCCATAAAAGCCGTCATAATCCCCCAGACCGTACCAAGCAGACCGATATAAGGCGAGACCGAGGCAATACTGGCTAGCAACGGCAATCCTTGCTCAAGCTCGAGTTGCTGACGCCCCAAGCCAACGCGAAGTTTGCGCTCGACGCCTTCAATGACGTCGCTACGGGCTTGGGTGTTTTTGAGCAGTTTTAAAAACTCACTAAAGCCAATAAAAAAGATTTGCTCAAGTCCACTTCTATCAGGATTACCTTGAACGCCTTTGTATAGGGTTGGCAATTCAACCCCTGACCAAAAGGTTTTCTCAAAATAATTATCGGCGCGCGTGGCAATTGCCAAGCGACTACTTAAACGAAAAATAGTGACCCAACACAATAAAGAAGCAAATAATAAAATACCCATGATAATTTTGACGAAAATACTGGCGTGCGTTACCAAACTAACGAGATCAATCGAGCCTTCCATAAAGTTATGCTTCCCCAACCATCTAAATCACTAAATATAAAATACTAAATATAAGTCACTAAATATAAATTACTAAATATTTTGATGCCAGCTTGTTAACAGCCTGCTAGCCATACCCGATGAAAACCAAAAACTAGTGCAATTATAAGGTCGAGCACTAGAATTTACATAAGCATATTGTAACCAATAACATCTGCTAATCGTATAAAAACTTTTGGTAGATTTTATCAAGCAGCTTGACGGTCAAAGTATTAGAAATTCCCGCAGGTGACAAGGCTGCCATCAGTTGATTTTGGCGCGGGCTTCAGCCTTATAGGTGTCGCTGTGTTCTACTCTTTTCTTACTCATGGTAAACTCTGGTTTAGGATGCAAGTTTAGCAAATATTTTTCTTCCGTTTTTTTAAGCATACCTCAAAAATTTTAAAATATTTTTTGTATAAAGCATTAAGCTAAAGAATAGAGCTTTGACTTTATACAGATAATTGTTTAATTTAAGGGAGGAAAACACCCTCAGAAAAATTTTAGCTAATTCAATATTATAATATAGGAGATACAAATGGCTATTTCACTTAATAAAGGCGGTAACTTATCCCTGTCAAAAACAGATCCAAGCTTAACACGGTTATTAATTGGTCTAGGTTGGGATGAGCGTGCCACATCAGGGGCAGAATTTGACTTAGATGCCAGCGTATTTTTGCTTAATAATACAGGCAAAGTACGCGGCGACCATGACTTTATTTTTTATAACCAACTAAAATCTGACAACGGTGCAGTTGAACACACCGGGGACAACCGCTCAGGGGCAGGTGACGGTGATGACGAAGTAATCAAAGTCAATCTTTCCCAAGTACCCGCCGATATTGAAAAAATTGCTGTCACTGTGACAATCCACGATGCCCAAGCTCGTAATCAAAACTTTGGTCAAGTATCCAATGCCTTCATTCGTGTGGTCAATGAAGAAACAGGGGCAGAGGTAGTACGGTTTGACTTAGCAGAAGACTATTCCATCGAAACTGCTATGGTATTTGGCGAAGTCTATAAACACAATGGCGAATGGAAATTTCGTGCGGTGGGTCAAGGCTATGCAGGTGGCTTAGCAGCTATGTGCCAACAATATGGCGTAAATATCGGCTAAATCGGATTTTAAGCTGCAATTTACCATTAAAATAATGATAAAAACACATTAAATAAAGTATATAAAGATGGCGGTTAGTCTACAAAAAGGACAAAAAATTTCACTCGACAAAGAAGCAGGCACGGCACTGACTCGTATCAAAATGGGTCTAGGGTGGGATGTTGCATCCACCCCAAAATCCGGTGGCTTTTTAGGCAGTCTATTCGGTGGCGGCGGTAATAATGATAGTATCGATTTGGATGCATCTTGCATTATGTTTGATGCGAGCAAACAGCCCATCGATGCAATTTGGTTTGGTCAACTGCAGTCAAAAGACGGTAGTATCGTCCATATAGGTGATAACCGCACAGGCGCAGGAGATGGCGATGATGAAGTCATCAATGTCGATTTATCTCGTGTCCCTGCTCATGTACAGTCACTGGTGTTTACCGTGAATAGCTTTACGGGTCAAACGTTTGAAAAAGTTGCCAATGCGTTTTGTCGTATCGTTAATGCTGGCAATAATAGCGAAGTGGCTCGCTATAACTTATCAGCTCAAGGCAGTCATACCGCGCTGATTTTAGCAAAGATTTATCGCCACAATGGTGAATGGAAAATGCATGCCATTGGTGAAATTGCCAGTGGTCGTACCTTTCATGATTTGATGCCTGCCATTACACCACATGCCTAAATTTAAATTGTAGATAACAATACCCTATTTGCTGTCAATGGGGTATTTTTTTATTCGGATAATAAAAAAAATAATAAGGAAACACGATGCCAACTTTGGTACTTGGGGCAAATACGCCTATCCCCCACACGCCTTGCCAAGTGACAGTAACTAGCCAAAATGCCAATCGTTTTGGGATTGAGATGGGCTGCGTTTGGATAGCGATGGACGCGAGTCGCCGAGCAACTACCAGCCCTGCTTATCTGCATGAAAGCAAAGATTGGGCAACGGTAACAGTCGAGAGTGATAAAATCCATGTTTGGATATTAGACTTAGCCCATGTGTTTTCCCAAAATCAAACCCAGTATCTGCAACTGATCGTGTATGCTTACCAAGACGCGAGTGTGATTGCCCCAGCCGTGGAAGTCAATGATCTGGGTATCAAAGTCGGTAGTGATATTGACTATGCGTTTCATACCCCAGAGCGCCATATCAAAGCCAGTATTGTACTGGAGATCTACCAGCGTAATGGGCAATATAAATGCCGAGCACTCGCGGAAACATCTAGTCAAAGTCTAGCCAATTTTGCCGAACGTTTACAAATCAGCCTTGACGCCCGTTACCCTAATAACATGACGACAGGCAACGTTTTGCACGCCCTACCAGACAACAGACGTCCTCGCCCTCAGCCAGGTGACACTTGGACTGGGACAGCTTTTGCGATTGACCCCTATCATTTACTCACTTGTGAGCATGTGGTGGACGGGACAACGCAAATCGCACTGCGTCAACAAGGATATCCCGATATGGAATGCCAAGTGGTTCTGACAGATGAAGGTAGTGATACAGCGTTACTTAAAGTCAATCAGCCTTTACCAAGTTATCTGCCCGTGCGAGAACGTGGCTATGACTTGCTGGGTGAGCAGATTACCACGCTTGGTTTTCCGCTAACAGGTCTTGGTAGCCAATTACAAGTCACCCAAGGCAATATCGCAGGGCTACAAGGCATTGGCAATGATATTCGTTTTATGCAGTTTACTGCGCCAATTCAGCCTGGCTCAAGTGGCAGTCCGCTCCTGCTTCCCACAGGCGAAGTGGTCGGTATGGTTACCCACACCATTGCCAATACCCAAAACATGAATTATGCCGTCAAATATCAATTATTATCCGCGCTTTTGACCAGCTGCGGTCTTAATGTAGGCGAGCTTACCCACAATATTAGCCAAACACCCCTATCCACGCCTCAGATTACCAAACAGAGTAAATCTGCTTTGTGGTTAGTTGGCTGTGGTGCGTGACAGCTTTTTATCAGACTGAACTTATCGAAGTCAGCAGAGAAGATATACAATCAAAAAAGTTAACACTTTAGACTCACAACGATTAAAAAATCACTCAATCAAGCGCTAATACTGCAGCAGATGGCTAAATGCGTCTAGATTTTTGGTGGCTATTCACGGGTCGGCAATAAAATGCTGTGTTTGGGCATAAGATTGCGCTTCTGATTTAATTAGCGCCAACCATTCATTGGCAATGACGGGATGCGACTGAAAATATGCCATCATCCAATTGGCTAACGGCTTAGGCACAGGCACAAATTGGGTGGAAGGCAAAATGGATTGGACGCCATTGCCATTGGTGTCATCGCTGTCATACACAAGCTCAACCTGTGGATTTTTTTGAATAATTTCCACCCCCGTAATCTGCCAATTGGTAAAAGCATTATCAATCGCATAGGGCAACGATTCTGCTTGAGATAATTTTGATTGTAGATAGATGGGCTCAAATGCTTTGCTAGTATTCACCCAATGCAAGCGTAATGCAATGTCAGGGTGTTGATAAAACACCACCAATTTGCCAGCAAACTTTATTTGCCAAGGATTAACAACTTGGTGGAGATGAATGCCAAGCATTTGCGCAAATTGCTCTCGCGTCAGCAATCGATCAAAGCTTGCTAGCAATTGACCATTTAGCGGATGTTGCAGTTTGAGTAGGTCGGATAAATACTCATAATGGTAAATAAACTTCATAGGCCGGTGCTGTGAGATAAGCACGTCCGTCACTTGACACCGATGCACTTTCCACTGCGGCATGGTATCAGTGATAAGCGCAAGCAAATCTATGATTGTGTTATTGTTTGTACTCTTGGCTATAGTTTGTGTATTAACATCCGTTTGAGTGACTGGCAAGGGATTTCCTTTTAAATGATTTGTCTATCTAAATGGTTTGTTTATCTAAATGATTTTTTTCATCATAATAGCTTTATTATAAAACTTTTTTCATTTATTTGAGCCAAAAAAAATCATTACATGGTGAAATGTAATGATTACTCAAAAAAACTGTGGTAGTTAAAAGTTACAGTTAATAATAAGCAGCGTTTAGCAATAAGGCGACCGCTAAAAAGAACCAAATCATAAAGACGGTACTAAGCCATTTACGATGATAGCGCCAAGACTCATCATCGATTTTATTATCGGTTGCCCAATCATCCACTAAATCATCTTTGGCTGATTTTTTTGGTAGCTTTTTTGGTAGCTTTGCAGACTTTTTAACGCTATGTTTAATCCGCAAGTCTTTGGTTAATTGATTGTCCTCATCTTG
This sequence comes from Moraxella sp. CTOTU47579, assembly GCF_032004885.1. NCBI lineage: Bacteria > Pseudomonadati > Pseudomonadota > Gammaproteobacteria > Moraxellales > Moraxellaceae > Moraxella > Moraxella sp. CTOTU47579. The sequence continues at coordinate 225,240 of NZ_DALZOJ010000001.1, read as the reverse complement.
CATAGTAAAGAAATTAGACGGGCAATCTGCCAAATATGTTTGCTGACTATCGTAGCGCGGTAATAGGGATTTAATAGTTGCCTGACTATAATCACTCTCACCCACGTCACCAAAAACTAATTGAGACGCCAAACTTTGAGATGCTAAGCCACTCCTTATATTGTCATATGTTTTGTTAATCTTCATGTTAAATACCCCTTCTTGATAAGTAACATTATAGGGATATCGCGGCGTTATTTAATCATAGGTTTGATTGTGGTTTTGTTATACTCAGCTAACTTGTATTAGCAAATGTGCAGATTTGAAACCGTTTGTAAACCGCTAATAGTTAAACTTGCGCCCTCTTAATTTATAATTTTTGGCACCCATGATTTGTACTAGGATGGAAAATTTTTATTTAACCTGTAGATTTAAAAAAATTATCTTCTATCGATGAATATTTGTTGTTCAGAGGCTTTGACAAAATCTTCATAAGAAACCACCCCTTGACTATTAGGGGCATTTGTTGTGGAATTACTGCTGCCCGTCTGCGCGCGCTCATCTGAACCTTGATTTAGGTTATTGGGATTTGAGCTATCGGGATTTGAGCTATTAGAATTAGCGGCGTCAGTTGGCGCCTCAGGCATCTGATTAGTCCTACTTGGCGTATTGGCGAGCGTGTCTGACACTTGATTGGTAGTTATAGTGGGATTGACATTCGCTGGCGCGGTGGGTTGTGGGGTGGAAGCCACGCCGTTTCCTAATTGCTCACCGGTAATTATTACCGCTTCTGTTCTTAAATTCTCTGGTTGAGTGGTCGAGGCGGCAACAGCGGAAGCAGTTGCAGGCAATGTCTGCGCCGATTGGCTAGGGTTTGTTGCCGTTAGAATGACATTGTTTTGAGTGTCTCTATTATTTTTCATCGCTTGATAACTGTGATAACTCTGATAACTGGGCACGACAACTTGGGTTAACAAACCGATGAGTGACATAACTAAAAGCGGAATCAATACCATCAGTACCGTTTTTAACTGGGTAGCAGGTCTAGCAGGTAAGCCATAATAATTGGCGCCTGCGGTCCCTTCGACTGCTAGCAAGTAAAGGTAAACTAAGACATTTACCCCAGGCACTAGCATCAATAGCGCAAGCCACCCCGTTATGTTAAGGTCATTAAAGCGCCGTTTGCTAACGGCAAGCTGTAGATAAAACAAAACCGCCACACCCACACTACTTGCACCAAGCAAACTCATCGGCAACTGCTCACTACTGGCATTTACCATGCCTTGAAAGCCACCAATCATCACAAATAGCAAAGCGACCAGCATTAATGCTATCAACGCATTGAAGGTGGAATACGCTAAAAATTGCATACGGCTAACCCGACCGTGCCAATCAAAAAACCGACGATTATTAAAGCCTTCATGCAGCTCGGTTAACGTGACAAAAGACGTACCAACTTCAGCTTCAACTATTTCATCAACTTGCATTTTGTCAACTTGATGCACATTATCGAAGCTGGGTTCAATGGGGGGTAAAGACTGGGCTTTTTTTGGCTTGGGTAGACGGATGGCCATAATGAGCAACTTAATCTATAGGTTTAAACTTTTTTTTAGCTTAAGGTTTTTAGCGCAATATTTTTAACGTAGTATTACCCAAATTTTATAATATATTGGTTAGAATATCTTGAAATGGGCACATAAATTTGACATTTTTTGTAACATTCATTGAATTTTTTGGCGTGATAGCAAACTTAATAAATCAATAAATAGCTTTTAACCCCGATAACACAACGCTGTAATTATCATTGAGTATTGATATGGATATTTCACAACTCACTTATTTTGTGGTAGTGGCAAAAGCAGGTAGTTTTAGCCAAGCTGCCAAAACCTTGGCTATATCACAGCCATCGCTAAGCCGCCATGTCCAGCAACTTGAAAGCGAGCTGGGTGTCGAGCTGCTGGATCGCTATCACCGCCCAATGACTTTAACAGCGGCGGGACATTTTCTTTTAGCACAGATTGAGCCAATATTGTTGCAACTTGAGCAAGCCAGTGAGTTGACTCAGCGCTTTGCCCAGCCGCATCGAAACAATCATTTGACGATTGGATTTGTCGCCTCAGTGCTGTACGGTTTGTTGCCTGAAATTATTTCTACAGTCAAACAGCGACATCCCAATTTGGATATCAAGCTGGTCGAAATCAATTCGGAGCAGCAAATGTCAGCGCTAAAGTCGGGGGACATCGATGTGGGATTTGGAAGATTTCGGCACAGTGACAACTTTGTGCAACAGATATTTTTACGTCATGAACGCTTTGTGGTGGCACTGCCAATGGCGCACCCCTTGGCATCACGCCCGGATGATATCGGCATCGCATTTAAAGAGTTGCTAGAAGATACGCTTATTTTGTATCATCGCACGCCCTTGCCAATCCTGCAAAATCCGCTATTCAATGGCGAAACTGATCAACTCATGTATTTGTTTGCCCGCCACCAATTGTCACCTCATTTGACCACCAAAGTGCGCGATATCCAAATCGCTTTGGGCTTGGTGGCGGCAGGTGAAGGTATCACCTTAGTGCCTGATAGTTTAAAAACCGTCCGTACCGAGCAAATTCATTATCATCGTCTACGTCACGAAGATGCGACGACCCCAATTTTTATGAATGTGTTGGCACACCAATCCAATCCGTATATTGATGATTTACTGCAGGCGACTTACCAAGTGTATGAAGCTAAGGGCATTACCTACTCTAACCAATCGTTGAATTAAACACAGTTATATTAAAGACTCTTATATTTAAGCCTCTAGTAAAATTTTATTTGCTTAGGCTAAATTGACGTTCTTGGTTGACACGGCTGATAAATTGTTGGGTAAATGCTTGATAATCCACGTCCGCAAAATCTGCTAGACGCAACATGGTCATGCCGGCATAGCCACAAGGGTTGATCATTTGAAACGGGGTCAAATCATTTTGTACATTGATGGCGATGCCATGATAACTAAAGCCGTGTTTTATCTTAAATCCCAATGACGCAATTTTACCAAGTTCTAAATCGTCTTGATTATACACATACACCCCTGGCGCATCCGCACGCGCTTTGGCATAAAAATCTGGCGGCAAATAAGGCGTGATGACATCAATGATGATGTTTTCAGCTTTACTGACCAAATCGCGCACGCCCCACCCCAACGCATTTAAATCAAATAAAAAATACACCACCAACTGCCCATGACCGTGCCAAGTGACTTGACCGCCACGATCGGTGTGGATGATGGGGGTATTATCTCTTTGCAAAATATGTTCAGGTTTGCCCGCTTGACCCAGTGTAAACACATTTTCGTGATCCACAATCCATAACTCATCAGCGCTAAGCTGCGCCTGCTCGCTGCTGGTAGATTTTTTTTGCTCAATACGCGATAACACGCGCGCCAGCATTGCCGCATGGGTGGGTTCATATTGAGCGTTTTGCAAATATTTAATTTCTAATGGTAACATCGCATTTCCTTGCAGTAGCTTTTTGCGTTTATGTGACAAACCGCTTATTTGTCGTTTGTAGCAGTAACATTGACTTTGCCCAGCTGTAAAAGAGATTTTTGCAGTATTGACTGATAATCAGTCATATCACGCTGCCCGACTGAGCCAAAATTTGTTAATTGACCGGTTAATTGACTGATTGGCATTAGCGTCGCAGGGTTGGCGTTGCCGGTTTTTGCAAAACCGATGGCTAAACTGGCGTTATCGCCGCCCAAATAAAAATCTTTGATGGTAAGTTGATCGTCAGTCGGCGTATGGGTTTTCTCATTGTTATTGGGCGAACTAGTTGCAAAATCCAGCGTTAAGTCCTGCTTTTCTTGAGTGACCAAGCTCAACTCGTCATAGCCTCTATCCGCAAGATAAAGCGTATCTTTGCCACCGCCTGCATTGATGATGGTATCATGACCAAATCCTTTGGTGAAATAATATAAATCATTGCCTGTGCCACCCACTAGCACATCATCACCGGCATTGCCGATGAGCACATCATCATCAGCACCGCCTAGCAGCCTATCTTGACCGCTATTACCCACTAGCACATCGTCCCCCTGACTACCCCATAATAAATCCCCGAGACCCTGCTGTCCAAGTACAGAACCATCAATATGGTGATTGATGAGGACGTCATTAGCTAAGGTGCCAAAATGCTGGTTAGCTTTATTAGCAAGGGATTTGGCTTCATAACTGTTCCAATCCAGTGGCTTGCCAAATGCTTGCTGATAATCTTGCGATATACGCGAAATAGCAAAACGGTTATTCAAGAACACCAAGGTATTGTATTCATCATACGTATAAAGTGGTGCATGAAACTGCCCACTGGGCAACATGCTTTGATTAAGGACTGCCAATTGGGTTATTTTGTCGTTTTCACTGATAGCTTGGCGCATGATTTCATCAACTTCATTAAACACATCTTTATCTTGCGGTTTTGCCGCGTTATCGAGCCACAAGGGTTTGATAAACCGTTGATACCCCAATTCTTTTGCTACCAAAAACTCATAATAAGTTGCCTCACCCTCCGCTTTGGCGCGTGCCATGCCATAGGCTTGTGGCGTATCAAATTGATACAAATTGTTTTTATCACGATTAATTTGTTGGTATTGACCTGTTGCGTGCCCTAGCTCATGGGCGATGTTCAAAAAATTTTTATAACTTTTAGCAATATGAATGGTATTGCCGTAGGCTTTTGCGCCGACACCGACGGTGGTATCTTGCTCATCAATGAGTAAGTTACCTTGAAATCGATTGAGCAAATTGACCAAGGTAGGCGATTTTTCGATATCTTGGACATTAAACCCCGACTGAACCAAATAGACATTGTTGGGATTGTTCAGATCTAACGCAGGCATAACCTTCCTTTAAGTATGTGGATTTTTAGATAGTTTTTTAACTGCTTTTTTTAAGCGGATCTTCTAACAAGTAACACTTAATGACAGCAAAAAGTGAGTTTTACAGCGGTAATGATTCATGCACAGTTATTGCACAGACCCTATCGTCGGATAAAGGTATAGTAAGCAATATAAATTTTAAAAAACGTCAGCAAGCTTAATCAAATTTTAAGCCGGCTGTTAACGCGCTATTATAGCGCAATTAATGACTTAAAATGCCCCAAAACAGGGGACATTCAACCGCCAGATTAGTCATGCCTATAAAAATGGAAAAATTATGAAAATCGAAAACTCGTATGCCACGCTTGACCCAAGGCTTTATCATAAACAACCCCCCAAACCGCTCACCAACCCGCAAGCAGGGCATTTCAACCCGCAAGTCGCCCACCAAATTGGCTGGGCTGATGATGAATTTTTAAGGCAGCATTGGGTCGAAATCTTGGGCGGCGACATCGTTCCCGACGGCTTTGAACCATTAGCCATGGCGTATGCTGGACACCAATTTGGGCAATGGGCAGGGCAATTAGGTGATGGTCGTGGTCTATTACTCGCTCAGGTAATCGATAAAGACGGACAATTGACCGATTTACATCTGAAAGGGGCAGGATTAACCCCCTACTCGCGCATGGGGGATGGTCGTGCGGTGATTCGAAGCGTCGTGCGAGAGTATTTGGCAGGTCATGCGCTTAATTGCTTGGGTATTCGGTCTAGCAACGCGCTGGGCTTTGTGGTTTCAGATACCCCTGTCAACCGTGAGACACGTGAACGCGGCGCTGCGCTACTACGTACCGCAGATTGTCATATTCGCTTTGGGCATTTTGAATGGGTGGCAAATTATGCGCCTGATTTATTGCTGTATTTTACCCGTTATGTCATCAAAACCTATTTCGCCGACTGTTTTGACAGTGATACGCCCATTCAAGATTTTTTGCGGCAAGTCGTTGATAAAACTGCCAAAACCCTGGCGGATTGGCAGCTGATTGGTTTTGCCCATGGGGTCATGAATACCGACAATTTATCTATCACAGGTGCGACCATCGATTTTGGTCCTTACGGTTTTATGGAGCGCTTTAATCCGATTTGGATCAACAACCATTCTGATTACAACGGGCGTTATGTTTATCAAAACCAGCCATCCATTGGACTTTGGAATTTGTCACGTCTGATTACCTTATTTTTACGCCTTAATGGCGAAAAACTGACCGCCAATCATCCGCTAGAAACTTTGTCGCGCGAGCAATTAACCGACATTTTAGACAGTTTTGGTGAGATTTTTTATCAGTATTATCAGCAAGGTCTCTGCCAAAAATTTGGCTTACCCATCAGTGAAGAAAACTGTGACTTTGCTTTGCAGTACTTGGAGATCATGCAGCAAAACAAACTCGACTTTACCAACAGCTTGCGCGCGCTAGTAGCAATCGTTGCTGACGCCAAGCCCAATGATAAATTAAACCTATTACATGAATTTAATTTACTTAATCAGTTGGAAATTTCAATTAGCAGCGGTAACGGTCAAGCCAATGCCACCTTAGCGGATTGGATTGCTACCTACCATACCAAATTACAGCAGGATTCTTTGCCGTTGGTAATGAGCCACAATCCCGTGTATGTATTAAGAAACAGCATGGCACAGCAAGCCATTGAATTGGCTGAACAAAATGACATGAGCGAGGTGGATAGACTGTATCAGCTATTGGCTAATCCTTACCAAGTTAGCGCATTAGCCAAGCCGAGTGACACCGAGCCACCGTTGGCAGATGCGCCTGAAATATGCGTTAGCTGCTCATCTTGAGATGATAGCCAAGGTCGGTAGCGCGATTTTTACCTAACTAGTTTTATTTTTTGCCGGTACTCAACTAGTCATCAATCTGTCAATAGTGCTAGAATAGCGAACACTACGATTCGAAAACGACTGTCGCAACGAAGGATATTATGGATAAATTATCGCCGACCAACAATGGCTTATCAGACAAAGAATTATTTGAACAAGCCGCCTTGCATTATCATGCCAATCCACGCCCAGGTAAAATTTCTGTTACCCCCATCAAGGCACTTGCCAACCAACGGGATTTGGCACTTGCCTATTCGCCTGGCGTTGCCGTACCTTGTCTAGAAATTGAAAAAGACCCCAAAAAAGCCGCGCTTTATACAGCGCGTAGCAACTTAGTCGGGGTGGTGACCAATGGTACCGCTGTTTTAGGATTGGGCAATATCGGTCCTTTGGCGTCAAAACCTGTGATGGAAGGTAAAGGTGTCCTGTTCAAAAAGTTTGCCGGCATTGATGTATTTGACATTGAAGTGGCACAAAACGATCCGGATAAATTCATCGAAGCAATCGCCTCTTTAGAGCCTACCTTTGGTGGTATCAATCTTGAAGATATCAAAGCCCCTGAGTGTTTTTATATCGAAAAAGAACTGCGTAAACGCATGAATATCCCTGTGTTCCATGATGACCAACATGGCACCGCGATTATTGCGTCTGCGGCGTTATTAAACGCGCTAGGAATTACCGGTAAAAAAATCGAAGACATCAAAATTGTGGTCTCTGGTGCAGGTGCTGCAGCGATTTCTTGCTTAGATTTGATTTGTGCGTTGGGCGCAAAAAAAGAACACATCTTTGTCGCTGACTCAAAAGGTATTATCACTAGCAACCGCGCAAACCTAGATGAGTCAAAACAGCGTTATGCCCGCGATACCGAAGCCAAAACCTTATCGGATGTGATTGAAGGCGCAGACATGTTCTTAGGTCTATCTGCCGCTGGCATGCTGACCCAAGATATGGTAAAACGCATGGCGCAAGATCCCATTATCTTTGCCCTAGCCAATCCAAACCCAGAAATCTTACCCGAAGATGCCAAAGCGGTGCGTCCCGATGCGATTATCGCCACAGGTCGCTCTGACTATCCAAACCAAGTAAACAACGCACTGTGTTTCCCGTATATCTTCCGTGGCGCGCTTGACGTCGGTGCCACGACCGTCAACGAAGAAATGAAAATTGCCTGCGTGCGAGCCATTGCTGCCATGGCACATGTGGAAGCCACCCCACAAAAAGGTCAAAAAACGGTGGATGAAACCCAACGTTTTGGTCGTGAATACTTAATTCCGGGACCGCTAGAACCAAATTTGATTTTGGAGATTGCACCAGCGGTTGCCAAAGCGGCGATGGATTCTGGCGTTGCCACGCTACCCATCGAAAACATGCGTGCTTATCGCGATAAACTCTCAGAGTTTGTTTATAACTCTGCGTTCTTGATGAAACCTATTTTCACCCGTGCCAAACAAGAACCAAAACGTATTGTTTACTGTGAAGGTGAGGATGAAAACGTATTACGGGCAGTGCAAGTGGTGGTGGATGAAGGCCTGGCAAAACCTATCTTGGTCGGTCGTCCAACCATTATTGCCAACCAAATCCAGCGGTTGGGCTTACGTATGGTGGCAGGTGAAAATTATGAACTAGTCAACATCGAAAGCGACCCACGTTATAAAGACTACTGGCAGTTTTATTATGAGATGAACAAACGCAATGGTGTGACAGTTGAGTTGGCACGTCGTGATGTTCGCCGTAAAACTTCTTTGATTGGCGCGCTAATGGTTGAACGGGGCGATGCTGACGGTATGATTTGTGGTACGTTTGGTTCATACCACTTGCACTTAAACTACGTGCAAAACGTGATCAAAAAACAAGCAGATGCTAAAGATTTTTATGCGTTAAATGCCTTATTAATTCAAGGTCGTAACTTGTTCATCGCTGACACTTATGTGCATGAAGACCCAACCGCTGAACAACTAGCAGAAATGACGGTATTAGCAGCGCAAGAAGTCCGCCGCTTTGGTCTTGAACCGCGTGTAGCATTGTTATCACATTCAAACTTTGGTTCATCTGACTTTGAAAGCGCCAAAAAAATGCGTCAAGTCTATGATTTACTGACCGATATGAATGTTGATTTTGAGTTTGACGGCGAAATGCATGGTGATACCGCGCTTGATGACCGTATCCGCCATGCCTCATTCCCATTTAGCAAATTGACTGGTTCAGCCAACCTACTCATCATGCCAGACTTAGATGCGGCTAACATCGCATTTAACTTGCTAAAAACCGCGACCAATAGTGTTACTGTCGGTCCATTGTTATTGGGCGCGCAACGACCTGTGCATATCTTGACATCTTCTGCCACAGCACGTCGTATCGTCAATATGACTGCTGTAGCGGTGACGCAAGCGCAAGAATTGGCAAAATAATTTTGTGTTGATTGATAAAACCAGTTTAGTGCTCTAAACTGGTTTTTTTATGGGTTTAATTTAGTTAAAACATCGGGGTGGTCATGCAAGTTTATTTGGTCGGTGGTGCGGTACGCGATTATGTATTAGCGCGCGAGGTCACTGAACACGATTATGTGGTGGTCGGCGCAACGCCTGAGCAGATGCTGGAGCTGGGATTTTCGCAAGTAGGTGCCGATTTTCCGGTTTTTTTACATCCAAAGACCCATGACGAATATGCACTGGCTCGCACGGAACGCAAAAGTGGTAACGGCTATCTTGGTTTTAACGTACACGCTGACACCACTGTCACCTTAGAAGAGGATTTAATCAGGCGCGATCTCACCATCAATGCCATGGCCATAGAAGTCAACGGCTTGTTTGACAGTGGTTTTAAACGGGGCAAATTTGATGCGCGCGATATCATCGACCCGTATGGTGGCTTAGCAGATATTCAGCAAAAAAAATTACGCCATGTGTCTGCCGCTTTTGCAGAAGATCCGGTACGCGTATTGCGCCTTGCCCGTTTTGCCAGTCGTTATGCGCCACTTGGATTTACGGTTGATGAATCAACCGCTAAACTTACCAGCCAAATGAAAGCCGCAGGTGAACTGAGTCATCTTGTCGCTGAGCGGGTATGGTCAGAGACGTCAAAAGCGTTAACGCAGGCTTGGTCGGATATTTATTTTGACACGCTTTTTCAGCTCAATGTCCTCGATGTCATTATGCCAAAACTGCATCAAGCATCGATTGATAATCCTAAGCAATGGCAATTGATGTTATCTAGCCTGCGAATGGCGGGAGAGCAACAAGCGGACAACGTCATGAAGTTTGCTTTGGTGGCAACCTGCTTTAAGTCTGATCAGCAACATAACAGCCGAACCAGCGAGTATTTAGAATTTTGCCAAGGTTTAAAGGTACCAAAAAATGCTGAGCGCTTGGGGTTATTTATTGTTGAGCATTTTGATAAATTAAAAAATTTCGATCACTTAAATGCACACCCATTATTTGAACTGTTAAGATTAACTAATAGTCTTAAAGATACCTCACTTTTAGAGCAAGCCTTACGAATCGTTCATCTTTATCAACTGGCCAAACAAACCGCGCTGTTAGCCACCATCAAAACACAATTAACGCAAATTTCTGCCAAAGATGTGGCAAGCGAGCTGACGGGCAAACAGATCGGTGAAGCCATTGATAGGTTAAGGTTGCAAAAACTTGAGGAAATTTTAAATCACCCACGATAAAGGAAGCATCATCATGATGACAACGACAGCAATAGCAAAGACCCAACTAACCCATGTGTTAGTATTAAATGGTCCCAATCTCAATTTGCTTGGCAAGCGAGAACCAGAAATCTACGGATTTCAAACCCTACAACACATTGAAGATGATATAAGACAATTAGCCAGCAATCATCAAGTTAAACTCACCTGTTTTCAAACAAATCAAGAATCTGCCCTCATTGATAAAATCCATCATCACGGTTTATTGACCACAAATCCTGACGAGCAGATTGACGCGATTATCATCAATCCCGCTGCCTTTACTCACACATCGGTAGCAATTCGCGATGCCCTACTCGCCGTAAATAAACCTTTTATAGAAGTTCATCTTTCCAATATTCACACCCGTGAGCCATTTCGACAGCATTCTTATTTTAGTGACAAAGCTGAAGCCGTCATCTGTGGTATGGGCGCTTTTGGCTATACTGCAGCGTTTAATTATCTGGTTCAAAAATATCAGTAGCAATACAATTTAGCCTAAAATCAATAGCAACATGGCAGCAAATTTTAAGTGTACAAACGTACACAAATATACCCTGCTATATCTATTTATTTTAGAAAAATCTTGTTACAATACGGCAATCTATGAATTAGTAGTCTATAAAGCGTATAATTTTAAGGTAGTTAGGATATGGATATAAGTAAAATCAAACAACTTATTGACTTAATGGAAGAGCGAACGTTAGCAGAATTAACCGTACAAGATGGCGATAAAAAGGTCTCTATTTCCCGCCATTTACCCCAAGCGAATGTTCAACCCGTCACAGCAAATACAACCACCACGACAACCGCTAATGCTGCCCCTGTAAAATCTGGCATGGTAGAAACATCACCGATGGTTGGGGTGTATTATGTTGCACCGAGTCCTAATGACGCGCCATTTATCAAGGTCGGTCAACAAGTACAAGCAGGCGATAGTTTAGGCATTATTGAAGCCATGAAAATCATGAACCCGCTTGAAGCCACCCAGAGCGGTATCATTGCAGAAATCTTGGTACAAAACGGCGATGTGGTGCAATTTGGTCAACCGATTGTCCGTTACGAGTCTTAATTTTTAACTTTTTTGTATATTTGAAGTTTGATTATCGATAAAAATTAGGGATAGCAATGATAAAAAAATTACTGATCGCCAATCGTGGTGAAATTGCGCTTCGCATTGTTCGCGCTTGTAAGCAGCTTGGCATCCAAACGGTGGGCGTCTACTCAACTGCAGATGACAACTTAATGCACCTTCGATTCGTTGATGAATCCATCTGTATTGGCAAGCCCAATGCCAGTCAAAGCTATCTCAATATCGATACTATCTTAACAGCCGCAGAAATCTCTGGCGCTGATGCCATTCACCCAGGTTATGGGTTTTTATCTGAAAATGCCGAATTTGCCGAACGCGTGGAAGAGGCAGGGCTAACCTTTGTAGGTCCTGCGCCTGAGCACATTCGCTTAATGGGTAACAAGATATCCGCTATCAACGCCATGAAAAAAGCCGGTGTGCCTACTGTCCCTGGCTCAGTGGGTAGCGTCACCCTGGCTAATGCTGAAGAACAAGCTAGAGCCATTGGTTTTCCTCTGTTGATCAAAGCGGCAGCGGGCGGTGGTGGTCGTGGTATGCGCGTGGTTGAACGCCTTGAGCAGTTACTATCTCAAGTTCAAGCCGCCAAACAAGAAGCCGAATTGTGGTTTGGCGATGATAGCGTTTATATGGAGCGCTTTTTAAAAAACCCACGCCATGTCGAAGTGCAAGTTTTAGGTGACGGCGAAGGCAATGCCATTCATTTATTTGATCGTGATTGCTCGCTACAACGTCGTCACCAAAAAGTGCTTGAAGAAGCCCCTGCCCCAGAGATTCCTGATGACATTAAAGAACCCATTTTGCAAGCTTGCGTCCGTGCTTGTGAGCAAATTAACTATCGCGGTGCAGGGACGTTTGAATTTTTATATGAAGATGAGCAATTTTTCTTTATTGAGATGAATACCCGCGTACAGGTTGAGCACCCTGTCACTGAGATGATTACCGGCATTGATGTAGTGGTTGAACAACTCAAAATCGCATCTGGCTATGGGTTATCGTATCGTCAAAACGAAATCGAAATTCGCGGTCATGCCATCGAGTGCCGTATCAATGCCGAAGACCCTGTGACTTTCATGCCGTCACCCGGCACGGTGACCCACTTCTTTATGCCAAATGGTAGCGGTGTACGTTTTGACTCGCACCTTTATCCCAACTATGCCATCCCTACCTTTTACGACTCATTGATTGGCAAATTAATCTGTCATGGTCAAACTCGTGAACAAGCGATTGCCAAGCTTCGCCATGCCCTTGACGAGCTGATTATCACCGGCATCAAAACCAATGTGCCATTGCATCGCGATGTGATTTTGCAAGACAAGGCATTTTGTACACAAGCGCAAAACATTCATTATCTCGAAAAAAACTTATTATCCCAGCCAGAGACGGCAAAAACCGAAACAGAATAAGGTTAATGGTAAAAAAAAGAGGGTCATTTGAGCCTCTTTTTTTTATGCAATTTTAATTCATCGCCAAATTTTTAAGAGACGCTTTCAGCAGATTTTGGATGGTTAACGGTGAATCAATGGCAGATTTTGCCAGTTTTATCGCAGCTTGCGCTTCTTTATCGCGATAACCTAATGCAATCAACCCCGCTTCGACTTCGGCAATAATAATGCCTTCATTACCGCTATCGGTCGCTAGTGGCAATGAAGGGGCAAAACCTGATGTATCACCTAAGTGTTTGATTTTGTCTTTTAACTCAACAATCAATCGCTGGGCGGTTTTTTTGCCAACCCCTGGGATACGCGTCAATGCCAGCTCATCATTGTTCATCACAAACTGGTGCAATTCCTGCACCGTTACAGTTGACATCATCGCCAAGGCCATCTTTGCCCCCACCCCATTGACTTTAAGCAACAGTCTAAACACTTCCCGATCGCTATGGCTTAAAAACCCAAATAACAACTGAGCATCCTCGCGCACCAAAAAATGTGTCCATAAGGTGACGGACTGATTTAATTGTACTTGACAAAATGCATTGAGCGGCATCTCAATTTCATACCCAACGCCCGCTGTGGTCATTACCACTACCGTAGGTGCCATTAGATGATGCACTTGCCCTTGAATTAATCCTATCATTGATGACTCACTACAAATAATTTAATCCAATAAAAAAGTGGGCAACCTCAGTCAACCCACTTGAATTTCATGCTTTTTAGTCATTTGCTAAAACTTAGTTCTAGTATTTAGTTATAGAAATTAACCATTTTTTCTAGACTAATTGGGCGAATTTTATCCGCATTACCCGCCGTACCAAATGCGGTATAGCGATCGATACAAACCGCTTTCATCGCATCGATAGTCTTGGCAAAATATTTGCGTGGGTCAAATTCTGCCGGGTTTTCAGCGAGGAATTTGCGAATCGCACCGGTTGAGGCTAAACGTAAATCGGTGTCGATATTGACTTTACGTACACCATGTTTGATGGCTTCTACGATTTGCTCAACTGGCACACCATAAGTCTCACCGATATTGCCGCCATTTTCGTTAATCACTTTGAGCCATTCTTGTGGCACACTTGAAGAGCCGTGCATCACGAGGTGAGTATTAGGAATACGCGCATGAATTTCTTTGATACGTGCAATCGATAAGATATCATCGGTAGGTGGTCGGGTAAATTTATACGCCCCGTGGCTAGTGCCGACTGCAATTGCTAGGGCATCGACATGGGTGTCATTAACAAATTGCTCAGCTTCATCAGCACTGGTTAACAGCTGTGAATGGTCAAGTTTACCTTCTGCCCCTACGCCATCTTCTTCACCAGCCATACCCGTTTCAAGACTACCCAAAACGCCAATTTCACCTTCTACTGATACACCACAAGCATGAGAGAGTTTTACCACTTCACGCGTCACTGCCACATTATAATCATAGTCTGCAGGGGTTTTACCATCACTCTTTAATGAGCCATCCATCATCACTGATGAAAAACCCAATTGGATTGAACGCTGGCAAACCTCTGGGCTAGTTCCATGGTCTTGGTGCATAACGACTGGAATATGTGGCCACTCTTCAATGGCAGACAAAATAAGATGGCGTAAAAATGGGGCACCTGCGTATTTGCGTGCGCCTGCCGATGCTTGCACAATCACAGGTGAGTTGGTTTCATCGGCTGCCATCATAATGGCACGCATTTGCTCTAAGTTATTGACGTTAAATGCAGGAACACCATAGTTGTTTTCTGCTGCATGGTCTAAAAGCTGACGCAAAGAAATCAAAGCCATATTACTTTCTCTTAGTAAAGTTAATAATCAATTGAAAATTTTAGAAAAATTGGGTTTTGCCATGTTGGACAAGGCTTGAGTATAACAGAAGTGCACTACAATTTAAATTCAAAAAAATAACTTTGAAATGATTGATATTATGAAAAAATAGTTAACTCAATAAAATAAAAAGCCCCAAAATGATTTTGGGGCTTTTTTAGGCTGAATGCTAAATTTAGTATTTTTGTTTTTCTGGCACGGTTGTTTGAATATCAGTATTGCTATTTGCTGCATCGTTTTTAACCGCTTCTGCACCTTGTGCTACATTAGCTGCGCCAGTCGCTACTGCAGATGCTACGTTTGCGGTGGCTTGCGCGGCGCCATTGGCTACAGCTTCAGTCGCGTTGATAGCTGCACCTTGAGCAACCGCGGTAGCAGCACTTGCTACGGCGTCACCTGCATTCGCTGTTGCACTAGCGGCACTTGCAGTCGCGTCTTTAATATCTTGACCCGCTGCGCTTGCTGCGGCTTCAGGTTGACCGTTAGCGGCAGCTTCTTCGGTTTTTTTACTGCATGCAGTAATTGATAAAGTGGCTAATAAAGTGGCCAATACTAAATTACGTTTTAACATATTCATTCCTTAAACACCAAACATATGGGTATACATACTTGCATAATATCTTATCGACAATATATTTTTGGTGCAATTAATTACAATGTTTACCATACAAATATTAACTTAACATTACATTAATTCAGCGATGATAAATTTAAATCGCTGAATTAATGATAATGATTATTAGCATTTAGGCACGTTGGCTCAGGGCATGTACGGCAGGTAAGGTTTTACCTTCCACAAATTCTAAGAACGCCCCGCCCCCTGTTGATGTGTAGCTTACTTTATCGGCGACCTTGTATTTATCAATCGCAGCGAGCGTATCACCACCACCTGCAATGCTAAAGCCTTCACTTGCTGCGACTGCTTCACTAACGATTTTGGTACCTTCACCAAATTTATCGACTTCAAATACGCCTACGGGACCATTCCATAAAATAGTTTTGGCATTTTTAATCGCATCGGCAAGTTTCGCCGCACTGTTTGCACTAATGTCTAAAATCATTTCATCATCAGCAATGGTATCGACCGATTTGGTTACCGCATCGGCAGATTCTAGCGAGCCCAAAAAATCATCAAAATCAATCTGTGATTTTTTGGCGACGACCACTTCGTCAGGTAGTAATACATGGGTCTCTTGCATAATGCTTTTGGCAGTTTCCACCATGTCGGCTTCATATAGGGATGCACCAACATTGGCACCTTTGGCTGCCAAGAATGTATTGGCAATACCACCACCTACAATGATTTGGTCACAGATTTTTGCCAATGATTTAAGCACATCCAATTTGGTAGAAACTTTCGAGCCACCAACAATCGCAAGCATTGGCTTGGCTGGGTTATCTAAAGCTTTGGCTAATGCATCAAGTTCTGCCGCTAACAATGGACCTGCACAAGCAGTCTTTGCTTTGGCGATAACGCCTTCTGTTGACGCTTCGGCACGGTGAGCCGTACCAAAAGCATCCATCACAAATACATCACATAAAGCGGCGTAGCGTTCAGATAAAGCGGCATCGTTTTTCTTCTCACCCGCATTAAAACGTACATTTTCCAGTAGCACAACTTCACCTGGGGCTACTGTCACATTATTTTGGGCATAATCCGTCACTAATTTGACAGGTTTTCCCAAAGCATCGCCCAAATAATCTGCGACGGGCTGCAACGAATATTTGGCTTCAGGGTTTGAGGGATCTGGGCGACCTAGATGCGAACACACGATAACCGCTGCACCTTTATCTAAAGCCAACTGAATAGTGGGTAAGCTTGCTTTTAAGCGGGCATCATTGGCAATTTTGCCATCTTTTAACGGTACATTTAAATCTTCGCGAATCAAAACTGTTTTGTCAGAAACATCAATATCGTTTAAACGAGCAAATTGCATGGATTAACCTCTAAGTTAATAACAGGATGGTGACCCGTAGGGGTTGATAAAACGTTGTCACATGACAACAAAAATTGAATGAAAAAATAAGCGTAGATTAGCATATTTTGAGTATTTTTAACATTATTGGTGCTATCAACTAACGCCACGCAAGGTGATAACACGGTATTACTACTATATTACTACTTTATTAAGAAGGGTCTTGATGATAAGCTTATAAGAACAAAAACATGAATGCAGCACTGCGTTCAATATTTTATTATCAAATTGGAGGCCGTATGGTTGACCTTGACAAAGCAAAACAACGATTACTTGACCTAAAACAAGAATACCAAACTCGCGTGTATAAAATCCAACATGATATGCAAAATCCTGATACGGATATGACCCAAGATTGGGATGACCAAGCGGTGATTAATGAGCAAAACGATGTACGTAAAAACTTGCTAGTCGAAGCCAAGCAAAACCTTGAATTGGTGAATAATGCCTTACTTCGTATCGAAAATGGTACTTACGGTATTTGCGCTGTGAGTGGTGAAGAAATCGAACCTGAGCGTCTAGAAGCAGTACCCTTTGCGACCACCTGTATGAAACACGCTAAATAGCTTACAAAACATACCAAATAGCTGATTTTGGTAGTCTTTCACCCATAAAAAAGCAAGGAAAGTTATCCTTGCTTTTTTTTCAAAAAATCAGTCAATTAATTGCGACTTGTTTAGGTGAATCGGCGCATGCTTAAGTTAGCAATTATGTTTTCTGCATCGTTCCAGCGGGTTTTTGAATCACTTGCACCGAGTAATACGACAATGGCTGGACGATTACCGACATTGGTTTCAAATAAAACACAGTTGCCTGCTTCACGAATATACCCTGTTTTTGACAAACCAATATTATATAACCCATCACGCACCATGTAATTGGTACTGCGAGCGGCTACGGTTCGAAACCCCGAATTGATATTATATACACCGAACTGACGGCTAGGCGTAGTACTAAACTGGGTGACTAAGTTCATCTTTTGTGCATAACGGGCAAGAATTGCCAAATCACGCGGTGATGCCACATTACGAGAGTCTAGACCTGATGGGTCATAAAAATGGGTTTGCGTCATCCCCAATTCACGCGCTTTTTGGTTCATACGGCTGATGAAATTGTCATAGCCCATAGGGTCAGTACGTGCTAATGCTTTAGCCGCGGGATTTTCTGATTTCATCATCATCATCAGTAGCATTTCAGCACGATTAAGCTGATCGCCAACTTTTAGACGGTCACTACCCGATTGCTTTGGGGTTTTAAAATCTAATGAACTAATCGTCAATGTTTCGCTCATGTTAGCGCCTGATTCTGCCACCACCACAGCCGTCATCAATTTACTAATTGACGCAATCGGACGGGCGATATCAGCATTTTTTTCATAAATGGTATTGCCCGTTAACGCATCCACTACCAAAGCACCTTTAGAATTGGCAAAATAGCTGCCCGAAGCCCGCGTGCTATCTTGAGACCATGCAGGATTATAGCTATCATCCTCACTGTATGCATTGTTATAGCTATTATAATTACCGCTATTAAAACTTGTCGTCTGTGGCGTGCTGTTATACATGATGGCACGGGCTTTGTCTAAACTACCCTGCCCACCCCAACTAACTTTAGCTTGGCTACCTGTCTGCATATTTAATTCAGCATTACTTTGTACGCCAACCAGTGCAATGACAGCACCTAACAACGTTTTCTTTAACAATGTTTTCATTTCAACACTCTCAATCAAATCATGGTTAACTTGCTGTTGGATAAAGCATACAGTTACCAAAACTACCAATATATTTACGAAAAACAGATGAACAACGATACCTTAAGCCTAATAGCCATTAAAATCAAGCTGTTAAAAGTTACAAAATCTAACAAGAATAACGGATTGATTACGCAAGACTGATTTAAATTTACGATGAGTAGTTTAGCACAGTACAAATGTTACGCATGTAAAAAAGTAAAAAAAGCGTTTAGCTAATACAATAATAAAACCATAAGTAACAATAGGTTAAGATATCTTTTAATAAAAAAGCTGACATATTACTATGCCAGCTAATTTATAATTTAACGATGATTTATGGTTTGAAACTGTCTTTTAAGGTCACAATACGGTTAAACACCAAATGCTCTGGTGAATAATCTTTACTATCTGCCACAAAAAACCCTTCGCGTTCAAATTGAAAACGCTCGCCTGCATTGACTTGTGATAAAGAAGGCTCGACAATGGCATCTACTTCACGTAGTGAATTGGGATTAATCTCTGCGGCTAAATTATTGATGTCAATTTTGGCGGGGTCTTCTTGGTTAAACAGCTGCTCATACAGACGGACTTTGGCAGGTTTGCCCAAGCTTGCCGACACCCAATGTATCACACCTTTAACCTTACGACCTTCTGGATTGTTGCCCAACGTTTTTGGGTCAATAGTCGCTGTTAACCCCACTACTTCACCTTTGTCATCGGTGATGTGATCCTCAATCTTTAACACATAGCTATTGCGTAAGCGAATTTCTGGGTTTTGCGGTGACAAACGTTTATAGCCTTCAGGCGGCGTGATTTCAAAATCCCCTTTATCAATATAAATTTCTTTGGTAAAAGGAATGTCACGCATACCTTGGCTGTCATCATGGCTATTTTTAGGCTGGGTCAACCATAAAACCCCATTGTCGAGTTTAGTTTTTACACTGTCTTTTTTAAGTGCTTCAACATTGGCAACCGCTTCATCAAAATTGGTAATGGTCACTTTTAGTGGGCTTAGCACCGCCATGGAACGATTCACATGCTCTAATGAGTTACGGATACTAAACTCGAGTAAGCCAAAATCGACCACACCGTCTGACTTGCTGACGCCTACACGGTCACAAAAATCCCGTAAGCCTTCAGGGGTATAACCACGGCGGCGCATACCGGCAATCGTCGGCATACGCGGATCGTCCCAACCGCTCACCAAGTCATCTTCAACCAGTTTTTTGAGTTTGCGTTTACTGGTCAAAATGTGGTTTACGTTTAGGCGTGCAAATTCATATTGGTGTGGTTCTTTGTCAAAGCCCACTTTATCTACCACCCAATCATAAAACGGACGGTGGTCTTCAAATTCTAGGGTACAAATCGAATGCGTAATACCTTCGATTGCATCTGACAACGGGTGAGCATAATCGTACATGGGATAAATACACCAATCATCGCCTGTTTGGTGATGCGCTTGGTGCATGACACGGTACAAAATCGGATCGCGCATATTCATATTGGGGCTTGCCATGTCGATTTTGGCACGAAGCACCGCTTCACCATTGCCATATTTGCCTGATTTCATATCGTCAAACCGTTGCAAATTCTCTTCAACACTGGCATCACGGTAAGGTGAATTTTTACCTGCTTGACCAAAATTGCCGCGGTTTTCACGAATATCCTCAGGACTTTGCAAATCAACATAGGCATCGCCTTGTTTGATTAATTTCACCGCCCAATCATATAACTGACCAAAATAACTGGACGCATAGCGCGCCTCGCCTGTCCAGTCAAAACCAAGCCATTTGACATCATCTTTGATATTATCGACAAACTCCTGATCTTCCGCATCAGGATTGGTGTCGTCAAACCGTAGGTTACACAGCCCTGCAAACTCTTTAGCAAGCCCAAAGTTGAGACAAATAGATTTGACATGACCCAAATGTAAATAGCCATTGGGCTCAGGTGGAAAACGGGTCACAATCTGGCTGTATTTTTGCGAAGCAAGGTCATCGCGTACGATCGCACGGATAAAGTCATTTTTTTCACTATTGGCTGCTGTATCGTTGGTTTTTGTATTTTTGTCGGTCGTCGCCGTCATTTGGTTGCCCCTTACCTATTACAAAAATGGTGAACTAATCTGCCATTCTAGCAGTTTTTTGACATCGAAAAAACTTAAATGAATTTAATTGAAACATTTAATTTTGCCAACTTTGCAAACTAAATACTGACTTTTTGATTGAAAATCGCTAGGATAGCCACAACAATTGCAAGATACGTTTTTTTAACCATAAAAACCATTAGGAGCACACAATGGATATGCCATATGTAGAATTAGAAACCACCATGGGTAACATCGTTATCGAACTCAATCAAGAAAAAGCCCCCCATACCGTGGCAAACTTTTTAGAATACGTTAAATCAGGTCATTATGATGGCACGATTTTTCACCGCGTCATTGACGGTTTTATGATTCAAGGTGGTGGTATGGACGCCAACATGAAAGAAAAATCTACCAATGCCCCAATCCAAAACGAAGCAGATAATGGCTTAAAAAATGAAGTCGGCACGATTGCAATGGCACGTACTTCTGACCCACATTCAGCGACTGCGCAATTTTTTATCAATGTAAAAGACAATAGCTTCCTAAACTTCTCTGGCAAAAACCCACAAGGCTGGGGTTATGCGGTATTTGGTAAAGTGACTGAAGGCATGGACATTGTCAATAAAATCAAAGGTGTACCAACTGGTAAATACGGTTTCCACGCTGATGTGCCAACCACGCCTGTGGTGATTACCCATGCAAAAGTAATTGAGAAATAATTTTTTTGTATGCAAAGTTTTGCAGATTTGGTCACCGATAATCCCTCCGCCATTACGCAGGTTATTATCAGTGACTTACATTTGAGCATGAATGAGCCTGCCACTAATCCTTTAGGGCAGGCTTTTTTAGATTTTTTAGATAAATTGGCTTTATTGCCCAATCTAAAACAGTTTTTTATTCTCGGTGATTGGTTTGAAGCTTGGCTAGGGGATGATGTTGCCGATACAGATACCCTAATAGATGCGCTGCAACCGATTATAGCAAAGCTCAAAACATTATCCGATAAAAACTGCCAAATTTTTGTCATGCATGGTAATCGGGATTTTCTGCTTGGGCAGCAATTTTGCGACAAGTTTGGCGGGCAATTGATTTTTGAGCCGTTTTATTTGACGTTAAATGGCAAAAAAATCCGCCTAGAACATGGCGATGCGCTGTGCACCGATGATAAAGGTTACCAACGCTTTCGCAAAATCATCCAACATCCTATCACTAAAAAAATTTTGCTCGCGCTACCCATCAAAAAACGCCAACAAATCG
Source organism: Moraxella sp. CTOTU47579 (assembly GCF_032004885.1). Taxonomy (NCBI): domain Bacteria; kingdom Pseudomonadati; phylum Pseudomonadota; class Gammaproteobacteria; order Moraxellales; family Moraxellaceae; genus Moraxella; species Moraxella sp. CTOTU47579. The sequence goes on along the minus strand of NZ_DALZOJ010000001.1, from coordinate 203,408 downwards.
CGCAAGATTTACGCCAAAAAAGCAAAACTGATAATGCCAAAAAATCCTTGCAAATCATGGATGTCAATGAACAAGCCGTCAAACAAGCCTTGCAAAAAGCCGATATACTGATTCATGGGCATACTCACCGCCCTGCTGTTCATCAAATTGGCCATAAAAAAAGACTTGTGCTCGGTGATTGGCGATTGAATGACAACAGTGTTAATGCTGTCATTGGCGTTACAATGTCGGGGCAGCTAAACTTGGTCGAATTTTTCTATACCGTTAATCGTTAAAATGTTATCAAAGAATTTACTATTATTTGTTGCGGTGGTTTCAATCATAGTTACAGTAATTTTTTCTTTTATTGGCAATTTTAATTATCACAAAACGGCTCACACTTATCAAACTATCAAGCAGCAAGGCATTAGAACCTCAGCCTATTCTATAAAGACTCGTTGCAATAAAGGACGCGGACTATCAGCCACGCGTTTATATCGTTATGTAGTTAATCAAAAACAATATTTTATAGACACTGTACCTGAAGACCCTAGCTTAGATATTTGCGATAAGCAATCTTTAGGTGATAGCATTACCATCTATTATTTACCTAGCAACCCAAATATTAAACTATCAAAAACACAACTTCAGCAAGGTGTGTCGAGCCAAATCAGCTATTATTTTTTGAGTATAATTTTTTCAATAGTGTTTTTAGCCTATTGGATTGGCACCAAGTATTCATCCTATAAAGAATGCCAAAAAACCCGTTTAATTGAGAAATAAAAAAGGCGAGCATTGCCCACCTTTTAGTAAGTGAACAATTTAACTTAAACTACCGCTTTTACCGCTTGAATGACCGCATCAGTGGTGATGTTAAAGTATGGGAACAAGTCTTTGGCAGGGGCAGACTCACCAAAGGTGGTCATACCCACGACTTTACCATCAAGCCCTACAAACTTGTACCAATAATCGATATGGCTGGCTTCAACCGCCACACGCGCACGCACTTGGGGTGGTAACACGCTGTCACGGTAGTTGATTTCTTGTTTGGCAAACACTTCAGCACACGGCATTGATACAACACGCACGCCCAAACCTTCGGCAGTCAACTCAGTATAAGCATTCATTGCAAGCTCAATCTCTGAACCTGTGGCGATGATGACGGCACGTAGCTCGCCTTGTTCTTTGGCTAGTACATAGCCACCTTTGGCAATATTGGCTACTTGCTCGATATCTCGCGCTTGGTGCGGTAGGTTTTGACGGCTAAAAATCAGCGCGGATGGGGTTGATTTTGCCTTCAAGGCTTCTACCCATGCCACGGCTGACTCGACCGTATCACACGGGCGCCAAGTATGCAGGTTTGGGGTGGCACGCAGACTTGACAACTGCTCTACAGGTTGGTGAGTAGGTCCATCTTCACCCAGACCGATTGAGTCGTGAGTATAGACGTTAATGACGCGTTGTTTCATCAAGGCTGACATACGCACCGCATTGCGCGCATATTCCATAAACATCAAGAACGTTGCCACATACGGAATAAACCCGCCATATAAGGCTATACCATTGGCAATCGCCGTCATACCAAATTCACGCACACCGTAGTGAATATAGTTACCTGCCGCATCATCTTCGAGCGCCTTGGCATTTTTAAACCAAGTCAGATTTGACCCTGCCAAATCAGCAGAACCGCCCAGCAGCTCTGGCAATAATGGCTGTAAGGCATTGATTGAATTTTGGCTGGCTTTACGCGTTGCAATGTTTTCTGGGTTATTTTGACACGCCTTGATAAATTCCTGGGCTTGTGTCTCAAAATTTGCTGGCAAGTCACCATTCACACGGCGAAGCAATTCACTGGCAAGCTCTGGGTAAGCGTCTTTATAAGCATCGAATTCACTTTCCCATGATTGTTGTAGCGCTTGACCTTTAACTGTGCAATCCCACCCTTCATAAATATCGTCTGGAAGTTCAAACGCTTCGTGATCCCACTTGAGGGCTTGACGGGTGAGCAAAATTTCATCCGCACCAAGGGGTGCGCCATGTGAGGCCTCCAAGCCTTGCTTGTTGGGTGAACCTGCGCCAATCACGGTTTTACAGATGATGAGTGAGGGTTTATTTTTTTCAGCTATAGCATTTTGGGTCGCTTGGGTGATGGCATCGGTATCGTGACCGTCAACTTTTTGCACTTGCCAGCCATAAGCTTCAAAACGTTTTTGGGTGTCATCTGAAAACCAGCCTTCAACGTCACCATCAATCGAAATACCATTGTCATCATAGTAGACAACCAACTTGCCCAGTTGCAGCGTACCGGCTAATGAGCAAACTTCGTGCGAAATACCTTCCATCAAACAGCCATCACCTAAAAAGCAATAGGTTTGGTGGTCGATGACTTGGTGACCGTCTCGGTTAAATTGCGCGGCTAGGGTTTTTTCTGCAATCGCAAAACCTACGGCGTTGGCAATCCCTTGACCCAACGGACCTGTGGTAGTTTCCACACCTGCGGTGTAGCCATATTCAGGGTGACCGGGGGTTTTAGAGTGCAATTGGCGGAAATTTTTGATATCCTCAATGCTAACGTCATACCCTGTCAAGTGCAGCAAAGCGTACTGCAGCATTGAGCCATGACCATTTGATAGCACAAAACGGTCGCGATTTAGCCAATGTGGGTCGGTTGGATTGTGCTTTAAAAACTTACGCCATAACACTTCAGCGATATCTGCCATGCCCATCGGCGCGCCTGGATGTCCAGAATTGGCTTTTTGCACCGCTTCAAAAGCTAGGGTACGGATGGCGTTGGCAAGACGACGTTCAGAAATTGGGGTTGTCATTGGCTTTCCTATATTACAGAATTAGTTACAGAATTAATTACAGAATTAAATTTTGTCGTATGTAACATGCTAAAAATAAAACTGTGACAAATTTTATCACAGTTTTGGGTCATTTTTTTAGCTTTAACCGTTTAGTTTGCTTGGCTTTCAGATAAAACCAAAATGGCAAAAGATGAAATTTTCTGTCAAATCACTTGTTAGCCGACAATTTTTGGTTCAAATTTTCTAAACGCTCAAGTGTGCCTACATCGACCCACGCATCGCTCAGCAAATCCCCCATTACCAAACCCGCCTGCATGGCTTGTTTGAGTAGTGGCGCAAGCGGCGCAGTCTCCCCTACCTTGACCGTATCCAATAATCTTGGTGACATAACACTAATCCCTGCAAAGGTATATTTTGGCGTGCCCTCTACATTGACCTTGCCATTTTCTAAGGCAAAATCGCCAGTTGGGTTATGCGTCGCTTGGTCGGTGAGTAGCAAATAAGCCTGCGAATCGTTTAGCTTAAGATGGCTTAGTTGAGCAAAATCAAAAGGCGTCCATACATCCCCATTGACCAAGATAAATGGCTGGTCTTTTAATTTACCAGTAGCCAAAGCCATCTTAATACCGCCTGCTGTCTCAAGCGGTTCTTCTGGTTCAATCGACCAATGAATGGTGACACCGTATTGACTGCCATCCCCGATTGCATTGAGCAGTTTGTCAGCAAGCCATGACACATTGATGGTGATATCGGTGATACCTGCTTGTTTGAGTGCTTTGATATGCCACACGATAAGCGGTTGCCCGCCGACTTCGACAAGCGGCTTTGGCGTGGTCAAGGTTAAAGGGCGCAGCCGAGTGCCTTTACCTGCAGATAAAATCATGGCTTGGGTGATGGTGGTTGACATGGGGTTTTATCCTTGGATTTTTTGATGAAAAGCAGGTTCAACGACGGCGGTCATCCAATCAGCAAACTTATCAAAAGTAGGACGCTCATCCCATTGGCTGATAGCTTTTAAACAAGTTAATAAATCATTGAAAACTTTGGGAAGGTTTACCAAATAACGGTCTTTGCCATCTCGCTCAAACAAACGTACAAAAATACCTAATACCTTGAGATGACGCTGCATACTCATGATATTAAAATCCACGGTAAACTCTGCCAAGCTTTTGTCAATTTGCGCCAATTGATAATAATGAGCCAGATGCGTGTTCACCCAGTTTTCATCATAATTGATATAGGCATCTCGCAATAAAGACGCCAAATCATAGGTGTAGGCACCGATGACAGCATCTTGAAAATCAATCACGCCCAACTCATCGCTGTGATTTAATACCATCAAATTACGGCTGTGAAAATCACGGTGCACCACCACTTGAGGCTGCGCGATGACTTGCTGGATAATATCAGACTGCAAATCTTGCCACAGCGTCTCTAAGTCTGGGGGCATCGTCACGCCGATATAGGGTAAAAACCACTCGCTAAACAAGCCCATTTCTCGGCGCAGCAAGGCATCGTCGTAACTTGGGATAACGGGTTTGGCGTCATTGATGTCAATCTTTTGAATCGCCAAAATTTCCTGCATTGCCTGCTGATAATAGCGCGCAGTTTTTGCCAGCTCGCCTGCATCCGTTAAATCCTTGGCAATGACATCGGCAAAATCCGTGTTTCCCAAATCCTCAAGGACGATAAAACCTTGCTGTTCATCCGTGGCAATCATTTTTGGCACATGCACATGACCTGCCATTAAATTGTCCACGGCGATAAATTCTTTTACCGATTCTTTTTCTGGCGGCGCATCCATCACGATATAGTGTTGATTGTCGACGGTTAAGCGATGATAGCTGCGAAAGCTGGCATCACCAGGTATTTTTTCATGCTGCAATGACCGATTTTGAAAAACTTCGGTCAACCAAGTGTGCAGCTGTTGTTCACGTGGCTGTTGTTTAAGTGGCTGTTGCTTAAGTGATTGTTGTTCACATGGCTCGGTATTTGATGGCGAAACTGGGCTATCGCAAGGGTCTTGGTTGGCAAGTTGTGCGGCAGGATGGTTCATAACGTGGGCTTACTCAATAAAAATAAGTTATGCTACCGAAAATCTGCGTATCTCTCAAGTGGCGTCTATCATGTTTGCAATTTTAAACATCTTTTGCAATAGTATATTGATGACGCTAGTGATATGATGTGAAGGTTTTTATATTGCGTCTTTGGTAAATGTCTAATGAAAAAATCTGTGAAATTGTCGCCTATTTCGTCAACTTCTAATCGTTTAACTTCACATTCGTCTTTGCCAACCCAGCCCACACGCCTGCATCAATCATTACACCAAATTTATCGACATACCAACGTTTTAGCGATGACACTTGGAGCGATGTTTACTACTTTGTATTCAACCTCAGCGCTTGCGGTGTTGCCGACAGCCGCCGTTACGGAATCGACTGATGCAGCGACAGCACAAAGCACAGCAGCTCAAAACATTGAGTCACAGAGTATCGAGACACAGGGCACTGAATCACAAATTATTAAAAAACAAAACCTCGATACCTCAGCTGCAAAGCCCGATACCGATAGTAGCATTGCCACCACAGCAGACAACGCTACTGCTGTCGATGTAACCACCAATCAAGGCATCACACCGATTAGCGCGCCTGACATCAAACCAAACTCTGCGCGTACTCGTCCCAACTTTACCCCAAATCAACAGCAGCAAGCCAGTCTAGAAAAGCTCAAAACCTTTTATCAACCCAAAACCCCGCAAACCACGGACGATACTAACGCCACGGTTGCTAATCCAACTTCTAATCCAAACTTACTGAACCCGCTCGCGCCTGATAGTCAACAGTCAGGTGCTCAATCAAAAACAGGTAGCCGAAAAAAAGACGCCATGTGTCATGGCAACTGGGTATATCCCACCTCGACCATTTATCAACAACAGGCATTAGCGGCAGCCGCTACCGATAAGCCCAATAGCAGCTTCCCAATTTATGCGTCGTCTGACTATGGGTATTATGACAATGAAAATTACGCTGAATTGTCAGGCGATGTGCAAATCAACCAAGGTCGTCAGCAAATCTCTGCCGATAAAGTGGTCGTTAACGTGCAAGATGGCATTGCGGCCGCTCAAGGTAATGTTTTGTTGGTCGATGCCGCGCAAAGCATCCAATCGACAGACGGTAACCCACGTGTAAGCCTTAAAGATAGCCCAAAAGGGGGGCTGATTACCGTTGCCGACGAACTGGCGTACCAAACGGATAGCAGCAAAGCAACCGCCAAAGATGTGGCGTTTGCCAGCGTCCCCCTACAAGCGTATGGGTATGCCAAACGGCTTAATAAGGTCGATGAAAGCCGCGTTGAAATTGACGATGTCATGTTTACCACCTGCGCGCCTGACAATCCGACTTGGCAAATCAATGCCAAAAACATCGATATCAATACCGACACGGGTCGCGGTGAAGCCTATAATGCCACGTTAAAAGTCAAAAATACCCCAGTATTGTACCTGCCGTATTTTAACTTTCCGATTGACGATCGCCGCACCAGTGGTTTTTTGTTGCCACGCGGTGGCTTTAGTACGGAAGGGAGTTTTAATGTACAGTTACCTTACTACTTTAATCTAGCGCCAAATTACGATGCCACTGTCACGCCAACCATTTTTACTGACCGCAATCCGATGTTGACAGGTGAATTTCGCTATCTGACAGAAAAATTTGGTTATGGTAGTTTGACAGGCTCTTATCTGCCAAACGACAAACAATATGATGATGAAGACCGTACCCGCTTTTATTATAATCATCATTGGCAGTCAAAAGATATCCCTAACCTATCCATTGACGCGCTATATCAGTATGTCTCAGACCCTAAATTCTTAAACGATTTTGAGACCTTGGGTGACGAAACCGTTCAATTAAATTTACCGCGCCGCATTCAAGCCAATTATTACAATGACTATTTGACTGCCGTTGCCAAGATTGAAACCTTTCAAACACTGGATCGTAATTTAACCAATTCAGAAAAAATCTTGGACAAAGACAAACCGTATGACCGTCTGCCGCAGTTATCGGTCAAATATCGGGTACCTTGGTTGACCCAATTTGATTTGACGGGTATCAGCGATTTTGCCTATTTTAAACGCCCAATTAATGATGGCTCTGCGCCTGAGCAAAGCGGTGGCAGACTGTATAACAAACTCACTGCCGCCTATCCAATGATGCGAACTTGGGGATACGTGACGCCGTCAGTGAGTTTACAGCACCTTTATACCCAATTTGACCAAGAATCAGCCGACGCCAATGGACTGGATAAAAATAGCAAAAGCCAATCTATTTTTGTACCGCAGTTTAGTATTGACAGTGGCTTAAATTTCTTTAAAACAGGTACCCCATTTGGTAAATTTGATGAATCCTTGGGCGGCTATCAGTTATTAAGCCCACGCCTAAAATATGTGTACTCGCCCTATAAAGACCAGACTGACGTACCCAACTTTAATACCCGTTTGGCATCGCTCAATTTTTCACAATTGTATGAAGATTCATGGTTTTTGGGATATGATCGTCTGCCCGACAATAATCATCTAACTCCTTCATTAAATTATCGCTATATTGATGGCAATGGTTTGACTCGCTTGGATGCCAGCGTGGGTAAACAAATTTATTTGAGTGATATTCGGGTACATCTTGATGATACCGATGATGGGTTAAAAATTGACAATACCGGTACCGTCTTTCAGGTAAGTACCCAACCGCGTCAAGATTTTTGGGTAGATTTAGATGGCTCGGTTGATGACAACGCTGATTTAAACTATATCAATACCCAATTTCGTTATGCGCCAACTTTCAATAGCCTTTATAACTTAGGTTATATCAAACGCAATGAAAGTAGATTTGGACAAAAAGCCCTCTCTGCTTTCACCGGCTCTGCTGTTTTACCTATTAGTGATAACTGGCAGTTTTTAGGGGCTGTGCAATACGACAATGAGAAGAATCGTTTTAGTGATGTGTTAGCGGGCTTTACTTATGATAGCTGTTGTTATGGCTTATCGATTTATGCTCGCCGTTATTATGATGAATTAAGTGATAAAGACAGTGCTGACCACGCCATCATGGCAGAAATTAGCTTAAATGGGCTATCCAATAAAGGTGATGGTCGACTGGCTAGCTTGATGCGTAATCGGGTATTGGGTTATGACCCTAGATACTAAACGCCTTTTACACAAAAAACCGCCTAAAACTTGAGGTTTTTTAGGATTTATTATGATACAGACATACGCCAGCAAATATTATTGTATAAAATGTCCCAAACTTTATAACATCACTTAGCAATATCTAAACCTAAGAAACTTGGTCAAAGACCCGTCATTTAAGCTAAATGGTTTTGCCACGATTTTTGAGTGATCAAATTTACTTTTTTATTTTTTGGTTTTTATTTTTTTTAAGGATACATGCCATGAACCATGCTGTCATGCATAATTTACCCAATTTTCACCGTAACGCCCTATCTGCTCTCACTAGCGCTTTGATATATGGCACTCTATTGGTTATGCCAACATTGAGCGCGCAAGCCGTGACTGCAGGAGCGGCTGCAACAGCTAAAACTAACACAACCAGCAGCAAAACGACGGTGGAATCTAGTAAAAAATCTAGTACCAAACCTGCAGCGCAAACCACAAGTAAATCAACCAAAGCTGTGACAGCAAACAAAACCACCAACGCTGCCAAATCAGTCAAAGCTGACACCAAAGCCAGCGGCTCAAAACCTACCACTCAAACAGCACAAGCTGTCTCTCAAACTGCGCCCGTAACATCAGAGGTCGCCAACTCATCAGCCAAGCCAGCGCCTGTCGTCGCTAGCAGCTCGCAAGATCAAGTTATTGATGGCGTGATTGCTATTGTCAACGACACCCCTATTTTGCGCAGCCAGTTAGAGCGCGCGGTTGCTCAAGCTTCTGCCCAGCTTCAAGCGCAAAATAAAGCTGTACCACCCGCACAGCAACTTTATCCGCAAGTATTGGATCAGCTAATTACTAAGCAAATCCAGCTTGATATCATCAAACGCCAAGGACTGCAAGCTGAAGAGAGCGCAGTGAATGCTGCGTTAACCAATTTGGCACAACAAAATGGGGTCGCAAGCCTTGCCGAATTCCAGCAAAAACTTGACGCCCAGCGCGTAGGTAGTTACCAAGCATTGCGTCAAAAAGTCAGTGAAGACTTGGCGATACAAACTTTGCAGCAGCAACAACTTAGCAGCCGCATCAAAATCTCCGATCAAGATGTCGATAACTTCCTCAAATCACCAGAGAGCAACGCTTTAGAAAAATCACAATATCGCACCTTACATATTCGCGTGCCTTTTATAGCCGATGCCGCAGGTAAAACCAGCGACAAACAAAAAAAACAAGCGCTGACCGTAGCCACCCAAATTGCCAAAAATTTGCAAGCTGAGAATGCCAATATTGAGCAAATCATGACTGACGCGCAAGCCAACTATAACGCGCAAATTCAAGGGGGCGATATGGGCTACCACGTCGCGGCAGAGTTGCCGACAGAACTGTCAAAAAACATCACCGCCCTTGAAGTCGGGCAAGTTACCAATCCCATTGCCACGGCAGAAGGTTATAACGTGATTAAACTCGTCGATAAACGCGGCGGTCAACAAAAAATCATCGATCAATGGCATACCCGCCATATTTTAATCAGCCCATCAACTGCCCTACCCGCTGACATGGCAAAGCAGCAGATCGATACTATCTATGAAAAACTGCGTCAAGGTGAGGACTTCGCTACCTTAGCAAGCACCTACTCAAAAGACCCAGGAAGCGCCAGCAACGGCGGCGATTTAGGCTGGGTCAGTGAAGGTGATATGGTACCAAGCTTTGAATCAATGATGAAACAAACGTCGGTAAATGACTATTCTGTGCCATTCCAAACGCAATTTGGCTGGCATATTCTTAAAGTCGATGAAAAACGCCAAAAAGATGTGAGCGATGTCTATCGTAAAAACATGGCACGTGAAATCCTATACCAACGTATGGCACCGCAAGCGCTAGACGATTGGATGCAGGAATTAAGAGCCCAAGCTTACGTTAAAATCATGCAATAATTTAGCTTGCATAAAAAAGGCAGTATGATTAACATACTGCCTTTTTTTATGATTCAATTAATCCATAAAAATCAGCGTTGCCATTCTACCTGTTGCAGGCAATTGATGCTGAGTTTGCCGACGATACGAATAAAATCGTGCATCACTATGACTATCTAAACCACTTTTATACACCTGATGAATACCATAAGCCTTGAGCTGTAATTCTGCTATTGCAGGCAAATCGGCAAAATAATGACCGAGCTTATCAGCATTTGGCTGAAACAACTGGGTAGCGACAGCCTCAGATACATTTAACACTGATAACACGGCATCTTTGACACGACTGTCCACTTCATAGCTCGATTGTGCGATGCTAGCGCCTATCCAGGCGTGCCAGCCACGAGTGACCTTCTGCATTTCGGCAGTCGCGTTATCCCCCGCTGCAAAATCAAACTGGTGTACCATTTTTTGTACGGTCTTTGCAATGATATTTTTATTAAGACCTTGCCAGCCAGCGTGAATCGCCGCAATCAGCTTGTTATCATCTGCTGCATCGGTGGCTATCATGACGGGTACACAATCTGCCGTCATAATCGCTAAGGCAACGTTTGGTAAACGAGTAATATGCGCATCAGCCGATATCGCTGCTGCGCCAATTTTATCGGTAACCTGATAAACGTCGTTACCATGGATTTGATTAAGCCAATGAATGCTGTTTAATGCGGGATGATAGTGTTGCAAGGATTGCAGCAAATGCGCACGATTTTGATGCACCTGCATGCTATCATCCCCTACATGCAAGCCTAGATTAAATTGACCATACACAGCATTCAAACTAGACTGCCCCACTGCATCATTGCTTAAATTGCTTAAATTGCTTGAAATGCTTGGCATAAACTCACAGCCAGATAGGGTTTGAACCACGGTTACCCCTTGGCTTGGCGCTTTCGTCAGTTCAATCCAGTGTGATTGCTTATCTGTCATTATTGGGCTCTTAGGTATTGGGGACTTAGGTATTAGGCTCTTAGGTATTGGGCTATAAGTTGCCTTGTGAATGATTTGTCGATTAAAACGCATCGCCAGGCACATACACCTCACCCACCATCAGACGTCGCGCTGAACGGCTCATAGACACTTTTTTGGCTTGCCATTTGCCATCCACTTGCGAGGACTCACCCCCGACCAGTAGCGTGCCTGATGGGTGACCAAAGCGTACTTCAGACAACGCTTTGCCACCGGCTGCTTGGTTGACCAGCGTACCTTTAATAGTCGCTGCGGTGCCAATCGCAACCGAAGCTGTACCCATCATGGCATGGTGCAGTTGACCCATGCTCATCGCGCGGGCAAGCAAATCAATATCGCCTGCCTTGACTGCTTTGCCACTAGAGGCGGTATAATCGGCTGGCGGTGCAACCCAAGCAATTTTTGGGGTATGCTGACGGGTTTGAGCTTCTGTTAACTCTGCAATCAGTCCCATTTTAACTGCGCCATGAGCACGGATTTTTTCAAGCTTAGCCAAAATTTCTTGGTTACTGTTGATGTCTTTTTGCAGCTCAGCGCCCGTAAAACCTAAGTCTTTGGCATTTAAAAAAATTGTTGGGATACCTGCATTGATCATCGTGACGTCAAATTCACCGATTTCAGGTACATTAAGTTTGTCAATCAAGTTGCCCGTCGGGAACATATCGCCATCGCTGTCCACAGGGTCGATAAATTCAATTTTGACTTCGGCTGCTGGGAAAGTCACACCATCTAGCTCAAAATCGCCTGTTTCTTGCACCTGACCATCGGTCATGGGTACATGCGCGATGATGGTTTTGCTAATATTCTGCTGCCAAATACGCACTTCACAAATGCCATTTTGGGGCACTTTACTGGCATCCACCAACCCATTGGCAATCGCAAATGAACCGACCGCAGCGGTTAAGTTTCCACAGTTACCTGACCAATCAATCATCGCTTTGTCAATGGCGACCTGACCGAATAAATAATTCACATCATGATCGGCAACGTCTGTTTTTGACAAAATTACCACTTTGGAGGTTGATGATGAGCCATTTCCCAAACCGTCAATTTGCTTACCATACGGATCTGGACTACCCACCACCCGCAGTAAAAAACTATCTCGGGCTTGCCCTGGGGTTTGGCAGCGTTCAGGTAAGTCATCAAGCTTGAAAAAAGTACCTTTTGACGTACCACCGCGCATATAGGTAGCTTTAACAGCGATTTGTGGGGCAAAATGAGCCATGTTCATATCCTTATGGTGGCAGGCAGAGAATTGACGCATCAATTTGTTTTATGTTTAGTCACATTACTACATCAAAACATGCTAAAACAAATTGATGACTGGGTGACATACGTTAAACACATCATCTAACAGTGGTTTACGTTAGTATTGCTCGTTTTTTTCTTCAATGGTTAATTTGACATTGGTGTCGGTTGGGACTTTTTCATGCGATACTGACTTGGTCGATTTGTCTGTACTTGTGCTAGCCGCTGACTTAGTAGCGGTTGATTTGGTATCAGCATTTGCGGTGGTTGACTCAGATTTTTTATCCGATATTTTATCTGCGCTATCTGATGCTGTGTTTTTCTTGTCTGATGTGGTGGTCACGTCAGTCTTGGTTTTTTCGCTGTCGTTTTTTTCACTGTCTGTTTTTGGTTCTTCTGTGGTTTGTTTCTTGACAGGTTTGGTGGTTGAATTTTGGCTGTTGTTGGCAGCGACACTGGGTTTGCTAGTCACTGTTGGTACAACGGGTATGGCGCCTGCCGAAGAACCGGCTAAGGGCGTATTAGATGGCTGGGTCAGCGTTTGCGCTAATGCCGAATTTGCCATAATCTCACCGACTAGCCCAATCACATCGTCGCCTGTGGTGCTATTGACTTGGTAATTGGCGCCACTGGCTGATAACCCAAAGCCAACATTGTTTGCCACCAATGTGCTATTTTGCAGTTGATAACCACGCGACGCGATTTGCTCGGCGGCGACTGGCATTTTTAGACGGGTATAAATTTTATCGGCGTTATCGAGCTGCGCTTGAGGCATATTAAACGACACCGTCGCTTGGCATTTACCATTGCTACCATTCACGCTCTCTAGGTTGATTGCCACTTGCGACAAGCCATTTTGCAAGATAGTCATATCAACCACCGTACCTGCTTGCTGCTGAATGATGTCAGACTGTTTTTTGGCTTGCTGGTCGATGCGATTGACCAGATAACTGTGAATGGCACTGGTTGCCTTCTCATTGTTACAGGCAATATCAGACGTTTCAATTGACTTTTGCTCACTGCTTGCAGCACTGCCAGTTTGCTCGTCTTTTTGCTCATTGCGACTACATCCCACGACGGCTAAGGCAAAACACGCCAACAATAACGGCGTACGCATTTTTTTTGACAACGTATTTTGTGGGAAAATCATAGACATAAGGCACCTTCACGCAGAATTTATTACCATGCCATTATAAAGCAAAGTTTTGCAAATTGGCTAGTTGTTCACTATTATTTATAATAAAATTTAGTTGTAATAATTTTTAGTAGTCATAAAATTTTATTGTCTATTGCGAGCCATCGTATGCGCCATCCAAATCAAACCTATTATTTACTCGGTCATCGTGCTGCTCGGGCTGAACGGCTAGAGAACTGTCAAGACGGATTTGCCTACGTGCAGCAATTGCAAAAACAGGGTAAGCAGCTTGATGGGGTTGAATTTGATATCCAAATGACCGCCGATGGCAAATTTGTGGTGGTACATGATGAAACCTTAAATCGGCTGGCAAGACAACAATCGTGGATTGCTGATAAAACATGGGCGGAATTAGGCGCCATTGTGCAATCGGACTATGAGCGTTTTTCCCAATGTTTTGAACTAGGGTTTTTAAAACATCACCTATTGTTGCTAGACGATTTACCACCCTATCTGCAACACTTTTGCCATATTGAACTGGAAATCAAAACCCATGCCAAAACTCATCCAGCCTTGTTGGTTAAAAATCTGCTTAGGCTATTATCACAAGAAATATGGCAAGCTTTACCCATCACTTTGACCAGTTTTGATACCGATATTTTGTACCAAATTCAAAGCCAACAGCAATTTTTAAACTTTCACTTTCCGACAGGCTTATTACTTGAACCCAAAACACTTGAGCCTAAAATACTTGAACCCGAAACCATGATGGCAAGCCAAATTGCTTTTTTGCCGACGCCTGATGCAGCGGGTAAAAATTTAATATTACAAACCTTTAATCGTGCTTGTGCGTTAGGCTGTAGCCAAGTGGGCATTTATTATGCGCTTATTACCCCAGCCCTGTTGGAAATTGCCAAAATTTATGGCTTAACAGTCACTGCTTGGACGGTAAATGAGGTTGATGTGGCAAAGCGCTTGATTGAGATGGGCGTGGATTGTGTGATTACAGATTATCCTACCCAATTTTTAACCCAATTATATGATTTTAACGTTTAAATTGACCCACTAAATTGACCAATCAGGAGATAACCATGAAACTTGCAGAAGCTTTGTTACGACGTGCTGATATGCAAAAAAAGCTCGCCAGCTTGAAATCGCGCATTGCTGAAAACGTCAAAGTCCAAGACGGCGATACCCCAAGTGAAAACCCGAATGAACTGCTGCTACAAGCCAATCAAATCATGAGCGAGCTGTATGCGTTAATCGACCATATCCATCGCACCAATGCTATCGCTGTCATGCCCGATGGTTCAACCATGCTCAGCACTTTAGTCAAGCGTGATGAACTTGCCGAACGCCATCGCCTGCTGCAAACCGCGATTGATAATGCTAAGACGGAAGGCGATCGTTATAGCTATCGAGAAATCAAATGGCAAAAAGTGATTGAACCGGTCAAACTGCAAAAACAAGCAGATGACATAGCGGTGAAACTCAGAAACTTAAATATCCAATTGCAAGCCGCTAATTGGCAGATTGATTTAGTGTAAGGTAGTTTGAAAAAAGCCTACAATTTGCTATGATAGATTTGAACATACAGGGCGACTATCAGACCTTGTTTGGCGCGCTGTCCACCGAGAGGTTGAAAATAAATCGGGCACAGCTTGCAGGTCTGCGAGCAAGACCATCCTTTTACTCGTCATGCTCAGCACACCTTACTAGTTAAACTCGCTCACAAGGCGACTTTAGATCTGCACTCATTACTACCAGATATTGACTGTATGTTCACCTTTTTTGTCTAAAACCCTCTGTTTGATGGGGGCAAAACTTTTGCGATGCATGGGCAAAATACCGTAATGCTCTATCGCTTGGATATGGGCGGCGGTGGGATAGCCTTTATGCTGCTCAATGCCATAATCAGGATACAACTTTGACAACGCCACCATGTCTCGGTCACGCGTCACTTTGGCAATCACACTGGCGCCACTGATACACGCATGTTTGCCGTCCCCTTTCACAATCGCTTGTTCATGGGTAATTTGCTGATAATTGGGCAAGTCAAACAACACGGGCAGTTTATTGCCATCCACCATGACGCTAAAAGTCGCTGTTGGGTATTGCGCTAACATTTGCGCCATCACGCCTGCCACCGCTTGTTTCATCCCTAGTAATGTCGCTTGTAAGATGTTGAGCTGGTCTATTAAGCTGGCAGAAATTTTGACAACCTGATGCGCGGTCGTTGTTTGTTCAATCAAGGAAAATAACGCTTCTCGTTTTTTCTCTGACAGTCTTTTGGAGTCAGTTAGCGCGCTTAGCGGATGATTGTGGCTAATACCTACACTATCAGCGGTGGGTAAATCAGTGCTTAGGCTATCTTCTTTGACAGATAAAATCGCCTTATCGAAGATGAGCGCACAAACCACCACATCGCCCAATAACGGCCCGCGCCCGACTTCATCCACGCCGATAACAAAATGGTATTTATTCATTTAAAACTCGTTATAATGCTATAATTCAGGTGTTTATATTAACATATTGGGATTTAATCATGGCAACCTGGTGGGTTAATCAAGGTAGCAAAAAAGGCAAGCCTCAGAATAAGATTGTTTGGTCTCCATTAAGAAATAAAAGGGGTGCTTCACAATGGCACTGGGAAACGATGTGGGATGCAGTTGAAGGTGATAAAATTTATCATTATACAAATAGTTTTATTGTAGGCGAAAGTTTAGTAACCAAAAGCGCAGTCAAAAGCAGGAATCCTTATCCTAACAATGATATGTGGGAATCAGAAGGTAAGCTTTTGGAAGTGGATTATACTCCCTATGAAAAACCTATTCACAAAACTAAAATTTCCGCAGATAATCGAACAAAATTTACCGGTAAAAATGGACCATTCAATACGAATGGCGATGTCCAGCAAGGTTATTTTTTTCCAATTTCTGCCGAGTTAGAAACTATTATTGAGAAATTGAAGTAACCATTAACTTTATAGAGGATATACATGAATATTTTAGTAATTGGCACAGGTGGACGTGAGCACGCATTGGCATGGCAATGCGCCAAAGATAGCAAAGTTAGCACGGTTTTTGTTGCCAACGGCAATGCAGGCACAGCGCTTGAACACAAACTACAAAATGTCGATTTAAACGTCAAAGACCATGCGGCGGTGATTCAATTTTGCCAAGACAATGACATTGCCTTTGTGCTGGTTGGTCCTGAAGCGCCACTTGTGGCAGGTATGGTCGATGACTTAACAACAGCAGGTATCAAAGCCTGGGGACCCACAGCGTATTGCGCGCAGCTTGAAGGGTCAAAAGCCTTTGCCAAAGATTTTATGATCAAACACCATATCCCTACCGCCAAATACCAAACTTTTAGCGATGCCGAGCAAGCGATTGCGTATGTGAAAGCCGAAGGCGCGCCGATTGTCATTAAAGCCGATGGTTTAGCCGCGGGTAAAGGCGTGATTGTGGCGATGAGCGAACAAGAAGCCGTTGACGCCATCAATGATATGTTATCGGGCAACAAATTTGGTGATGCGGGCAGCCGTGTGGTGATTGAGCAGTTCTTGCAAGGCGAAGAAGCCAGCTTTATTTGTATGATAGATGGCAACAATATCTTGCCGATGGCAACCAGCCAAGATCACAAACGTATTGGCGAAGGTGATACTGGTCTTAATACAGGCGGGATGGGTGCTTACTCACCTGCCCCCGTGGTGACGCAGCAAGTACATGATAAGGTGATTGCCCGTGTGATTCAGCCAGTGGTCGATGCCATGAACGCCAATGGCACACCTTATACGGGATTTTTGTACGCAGGATTGATGATTGATGACCACAATGATCCCTATGTGATTGAGTTTAATTGCCGTTTTGGTGACCCAGAAACACAGCCCATTATGATGCGCCTAAAAGGCTCAATGGTTGACTTGATAACATTAGGGTTGGATGGCAATCTTCCCGAACAAACTGAGTGGGATGAGCGTCCTGCCTTAGGTGTTGTACTGGCTAGCAAAGGCTATCCAGAAAGCGCGAGCAACGGCGATGTCATCCATGGGTTACCAACGCTTGAGTCACAGTATGGGCAAACGGATATGGATGTCAAAGTTTTCCACGCAGGTACCAAAGCCTTTGACAATGGTGAGATTGTCACCAATGGCGGCCGTGTGGTTTGCGTGACGGCACTTGGTGACGATATTTTGGATGCCCAAACTACAGCCTTAGCAGTTTGTGGCGCTATTAGCTTCGATGGTATGCAATATCGCCGTGATATCGGTTGGCGGGCTATTCAATCTAGCGCCGAATAACCAGTAACCAATGATATGGCATTTAGACATCTAGCCACTGTGTTAAACCAAGTGGTTACGCTAAGTGTTAATCGGCTTTATTAAAAATCGGTAACAACAATCAAAGCAAATCATGTGTTAAAATGATTTGCTTTTTATTTGGCTTTTTCTTTCAAAAACATTAGGCACCCTGTATGGCAAATCCACAAAATTACGATAACCAACCGCTTGAACAGCTCAAAACCTCGGCGCTTGACCGTCGGTTATCGATTGCCAAAGCATCGCTCAATATCGGCAGACGATGGGCGACCAATAGCGCCTTTGGATTATTTAAGTCAAAGGAAGAAAAGGCACTACAAAAACAAGCATTTATGCGTGAGCAAGCCCAATATTTGGTGGATGAGCTGGGTAAACTTAAAGGCTCAGTGGTCAAAATCGGTCAAATGTTAGCCCTGTACGGTGAGCATTTTTTACCCTCTGAAATCACAGAAGCCTTACAAACCTTAAACAGCCAGACGACTGCTTTTTCATGGTCAATTATCGAATCAGCGCTACAAACCGAATTGGGCGATACCATCCATGAGTTTGATATCGACCATACCCCAATTGGCACCGCCTCACTTTCGCAAGTACATCGAGCAGTTCATAAAGCCACGGGCGAACAAGTGGTATTTAAGGTGCAGTATCCCAATATCGCTGATGCCGTGGACAGTGATTTGGATTTGTTCCGCCAATTGCTTAAAGTGACGAATGTTGTCCCGCAAACCCGCCAACTCGATGCGTGGTTTGAAGAAATTCGTGACCTGCTGCATCATGAAGTCAACTACCTTCTAGAAGCAGATACCACTGAGCTATTTTTTCAACGTTTTGTTGGCGATAGTCGCTATGTGGTGCCGCGCATCCTCAAAGCTTATAGCACCGATCGGCTGCTATGTATGACCTATGAAGATGGCGTGTCGGTTTTGGATGAGCAAGTATTTGTGCTGCCCCAAGAAAGACGGAATGCGATTGGGCAGGCGTCGATTGAAATTATGCTGCGTGAGATTTTTGAATGGGGGGATATGCAGACCGACCCCAATTTTGGCAACTATCTGATTCGCCTTGCACAAAAGCCTGATACACAGCTTGACCAATTGGTGTTATTGGACTTTGGCGCCATTCGTCAGTTTGATGACAATCTGCTACTCATCGCCCGTAATTTGCTGTTGGCAGGATTTTTTCACGACCGTGGCAAAATGCGCCAAGCGATTGAACAAGCGGGCAAGCATTTTGAATTCTTTGCTAATCTTAGTGACTCGGTGAAAAATGATATGGTAGAGCTATGTTTGCTTGCCAGTGAACCCTTTAGTTTGCCAAGTCATAATCCGACGATTCCACCCCATGTACTTGATGTACATGGCAATTATATTTGGGCAAAAAGTGATTTACATAACCGTGTCATTAAGCTTGCCAGCAAATCAGCGACCTCAAAATCCTTTAGCGTGCCGCCTAAAGAGCTGATGTTTATTAGCCGTAAATTCATCGGCGCTTATACCTTTATGACTGTGCTTGATGCAAGAACCAAAGCGCATGATTTGATGGCAACATTCACCTCAGAAGATTGGACGTAAGTTTGCCATCATTATCACCGCGCCCAACTTGATAAAGCGTCAAATTTTGCCTGAGATTTTTACTGTTTTTTCCACGTCAGCCAATTGTCAATCACCGCATTGGCGGGGTCGATGTTGCTTTGCTCACGCAGCCATTCTGACGTTTGCCGCAAATCTCGCAGCTGCTCGTTATAGTTTTTAACTTTTAATGATTGCTGTACCACACGGCAAATATTGTCTGGGTTGGCGTCTTCTTGTAGCAATTCTGGTACGATTTCTCGACCTGCCAAAATATTAGGCAGTGCTACATACGGCACTTTGACTAGGCGTTTTGCCAGCCAAAAGGTCATTTTATTGAGTGAATATACCACCACCATCGGTTTACCCAGTAGCATGGCTTCAAGCGTTGCGGTGCCCGATGCGAGCAGCACCAAGTCTGACGCCGCCATCACCCGTTGGCTAAAATCCGCTTGTGTTTCATCACAGCTCACTGTGACATGATGGCGCACCTGCGCTGATTGGGCTTCTAGATATTGCTCTACGATAGTCAGTAGGTGTTGGTTGACCGTTGGCACGATAAAGCATAGCTTATCATCCATAATCAACAGTTGATGAATCGCTTTAAGCATTTTTGGAAAAATCGCATCGATTTCACTGCGTCTTGAGCCTGGCATCACTGCAATGAGATGACTCATCTCAAGCTCGCCCATTTTGACAAAAAACTGATGATAGGTGGGATTATCCCAAATCAATTCACGGCGCAGCTCATCCATGGGCGTTGTAAGTAAATTGTCATCAATGGTCTTGAGGAGTGAATGCCCGACACACACGGCGGGATGATCATGTTTTTGGTACACAGACAACTCAAACGGAAACAAACACAGCACCAAATTGGTCGCGCGTTTGATTTTCTCAATTCGCCCTTCCCGCCATGCCCATATCGATGGGCTGACATATTGCACACAATAAATACCGGCTGATTTTAACCGCTCCCCCAATCGCAAATTAAAATCAGGCGCATCAATGCCGACAAAAATATCGATGGCGTTTTGTTTAAAGGCTGCCAAAATTTCATCACGTGCTTTAAACAAATCTGGCAAATGCTTGACCACTTCCACCAAGCCCATCACTGACAAACGAGACATGTCAATCACTGAGTTAAGCCCTTGTGCCTGCATCTGTGCGCCACCCACGCCCACCCATACAATGTCATCACGCAAATTATTCATCTGGCACATAAAGTCTGCACCCAGCGCATCGCCTGAGACCTCGCCTGCTACGATACCAATGACAATCGGCTGAAACTTAGTTTTTGCAACGTTTTGCGGCAAATTCTGTTCATTTAGGTTAGAAAAGCTCGCTTCGCTGAGGTTAGAAAAGCTGGCTGTGCTTGGGTTAGCAATATCGGTTGCGAGTGCGGCGTTTGCAGCAAGGTCTGAAATGGTTTGTGCAGGGGCGTTAGCGTACATGAGATTAAACAGCCTTGTTTGGTTATAATTTTGAAAAAATATTTTAGGGGTAAACAGATGAAAAGTAAAATCATCAAAAAATTTAAATGACAGTTATTTGTTATTTTGTACTAGTATACTGATACAATAATTGTTATACTATTGCTATAGGATATGCAGCTTACCCAAACATCCAAAAAAACTTTGACCAAACAGATTTTGAACATTGACAAAATATTTTATCAACTGCCAAACTAAAAGTAGGCTTTCCTACTGACTCAAGTAATGACATTATAAATTTTTTGGTTTATAGTGATTTTTTAAATTTTTGCCAACAGCCTGTGAGAATTATGACAACTTTTGCCAAAACTGATATCGCTGATGTAGATAATGTGAATATTGAAGCAATTTTACCGCTAGTGACGCCTGCGGAATTAAAAAACGAACTACCATTGAGCCCCAAAGCTATCGAGACGGTGACCAAAGGTCGTGAAACCGTGCGTAATATTTTAGACGGTAAAGACAAACGTTTATTGATGGTGATTGGTCCCTGCTCGATTCATGACGTCAACGCTGCCCATGAATACGCCGATAAACTGTTGGCTTTATCCAAAGAAATTGAAGACAGTATTTATGTGGTGATGCGTGTGTACTTTGAAAAGCCTCGTACCACAGTGGGCTGGAAAGGCTTAATCAATGACCCAGACATGAATGATAGCTTTGATATCAATAAGGGCTTGCGTGTTGCGCGCAAACTGCTGCTTGATTTGAATGAAAAAGGCTTACCTTGTGCAACCGAAGCGCTTGACCCCAATACACCGCAGTATATCCAAGATTTAATTAGTTGGTCAGCGATTGGCGCACGTACTACTGAGAGTCAGACTCACCGCGAAATGTCTTCAGGTCTGTCTTGTCCAGTCGGCTTTAAGAACGGTACAGATGGCGGTATGACAGTGGCAGTCAATGCCATGCAAGCGGTGAAATCTGGTCATAGCTTTTTAGGTTTATCTGCCGATGGTCTGGTGTCTATCATTCAATCAAAAGGTAATCCATACGGTCATGTGGTGCTTCGCGGCGGTAATGGCAAACCCAACTATGATGCCACTGCCGTTGCCCAAGCAGAAAATGAACTTGCTAAAGGTAAAGTCTCAGGCAAAATCATGATTGACTCAAGCCATGCCAATTCAAATAAAGACCCTTACCTGCAACCGATGGTCATTCAAAATATCGCTGAGCAAATCAAACACGGTAATCGCTCGATTATTGGGATGATGGTTGAAAGTCATCTTAAAGGCGGTCGTCAAGATTTGACCGCGGATTTGAGCCAGCTTGAATATGGCAAGTCCATTACCGATGGCTGTATCGATTGGGATACCACGGTCAAAGCGATGCATGATTTACGTGACGCCATTAAAGATGTATTACCCACTCGCGAGTTGAATGAGTAACTGTTATTTTTTTAAGTGATTAGTAATGAGTAAGTGATTATTAATTGTTAATTGACTCTAGTTTTTCAGATAGCTGATTAAAACGCCCTGTGTTACTTGTTTAGTCGCAGGGCGTTTTTTTATTAAAGCTTTAGCTCACTTGTGCTTTGCGTGCCACCTTCCCCGCGTCGGCTTTTAAGTTTGATTTGCAACCGCAATTCGTTAGCAGAGTCAGCATTGCGAATTGCTTCATCATACGAGATGGCGCCTTCATCGTATAGATCAAATAAGGCTTGGTCAAAGGTTTGCATACCCAATTCTCGAGATTTGGTCATCAGCGCTTTAATTTCATGAAAATTACCCTTTAATATCAAATCCGCCATCAATGGGGTATTAAGCATAATTTCTACCGCTGCCCGACGACCTTTACCATCTTCTGTACGAATCAAACGCTGCGAAATGATAGCTTTCATATTCGATGACAAGTCCATCAGCAATTGGTTACGACGCTCCTCTGGAAAAAAGTTGATAATACGATCTAAGGTTTGATTGGCATTATTGGCATGCAAAGTGCCTAAACATAAGTGACCTGTTTCAGCAAATGCAATGGCGTTTTCCATAGTTTCAGTATCACGAATTTCCCCAATCAAAATCACATCAGGCGCTTGGCGCAAGGTGTTTTTGAGTGCGTTATGCCATGAATGACTATCCACGCCTACTTCACGGTGGGTGATCATGGATTGTTTGTGCTTGTGCACATATTCCACTGGGTCTTCGACAGTGATGATGTGACCTGCGGAGTTTTCATTACGATGGTCAATCATTGCCGCCAGCGATGTTGATTTACCTGACCCCGTTCCCCCTACGACCAGCACTAACCCACGTTTTTCCAAGATAATTTTTTTGAGCTGCTCAGGTAGTAGCAACTGTTTAAAGTTGGGTATTTCTGCCGTAATGGTACGAATCACCATACCGACTTGTAATTGCTGCTGAAACACATTAACCCGAAATCGCGATACATTGGGCACATTTATCGCAAAGTTGCACTCAAGATTGGTTGCAAATTCTTCGCGCTGTTTTTGGTTCATCAAACTATAGGCAAACAGTTTGGTTTTTTCAGCCGTCAGTGGTTGTTTATTGAGCGGCTTCATGAGCCCGTGATATTTAATACTGGGTGGAAAATCCGCTGAGATAAATAAATCAGAACCACCGATTTCTACCACTTTGGACAGCATATTAAACATGACTGTTTTGGCTTCATGTAACGTTTCTTCGGCAACACTGATTAAAGATTCATTATGACTCATATAGGATATTCCTAACAATAAATGAAAGCAGATTATTTGGTCATAGCACTATGTTTGCTTGATATGCTTGTGAAACTTGTTTGCTATGCTGATGAAAATTGATAGATACATGTACAAAATTTACGTTAAAAAACGACCCGTTTAGCCTCTCATCCTTGCCTATCTTTGACGGCACGCCTTGATAAAGCATTGATAAAGCAGTTTGCGTTTTATATCCATCACGGTCAATTCTTGCAGAGTTTGTTGCTGATAGTCAGATGCAACTAGCTACCATTGGTTTTTCCTATTTAGGGCATTGGCAGTCTATAGCGCATAAAACGTTTGCCATGTTGATAAAAATTTCAATTTTTGTCAATAAAATTAGTAATGCGGCGGTTTATCGCTCAACAAATCAAACGGCTGAATTTGTGAGCCTTGCGTTTGAGTTTCCAATTTTTGATAAAGTAGCTGTAATTTCCGTTGTTGGTCAGCAATCAACTGGCTTTGCTCGGTGACGATATTATCAAGTTTATCCACTGTATCTTCCATAAACAGCAGTTCTGTTTGTAAATCAATCAACGCTTGGGTTAATTTTTCCACCATGGTAACCAACCCATTGTCACCGCTTGCCTGTTTTTGGTTATCTTTTTCGCTCATTTAGAATGCCTCATAAGTTTCCCCACAATTTTTTGCCATAAAGTCTGCTACAATAGCCGCATTTTCCTATTATACAAACATTTTTACTAAACTTTGAGAAAGTTATGGCACTGATTCATTTACGAGATATTCATTTGGCATTTGGTATTGCACCGATTTTGGACGGTATTGATTTTAATATCGAACAAGGCGAACGCGTGTGTTTGATTGGGCGCAATGGTGAAGGCAAATCAACTTTGTTTAAGGTCATTAGCGGTCAAGTCAAGGCTGACAGTGGCGAATTCCAAATCAGTGGCAATTTGAAAATTGCCATGCTCGAGCAAGACATTCCAGAAACGTCGGGCAAAGTCAGTGATATCGTTATGGCAGGTGCCGGTGATGTGGCAACCTGGCTGACGGCCTACGAGCAAGCCAGTGATAAATGTGCCAGTGGTGACATGAAAGCCTGTGAATTAATGTCAGATTTGCAGCATAAAATTGATGATGCCCATGGGTGGGACTTGACCCGTGAAGTACAGACCATGCTGTCCATGATGAATTTGGACGGCGATGCCGATATTAGTGAATTATCGGGCGGTCGCAAACGCCGTGTACTGCTTGCGCGTGCGCTGATTACCAAACCTGATGTGCTACTACTTGACGAGCCGACCAACCATTTGGATGTCGAAAGTATTGAATGGCTTGAGCAATTTTTATTAAACGCGCAAGGATTGACCCTGCTGTTTATCTCGCATGACCGCTCGTTTATTGACAAAATCGCCACCCGCATTGTCGAACTTGACCGCGGTATTCTACGCAGTTATGACGTCACCAAGCAAGCAGGCAATGTCAATAAAGGCTATGCCCGCTACCAAGAACTTAAAGAACAACAACTCAACGCCGAAGAAAAAGCCAATGCCAATTTTGATAAAAAACTGGCTGAAGAGGAAGTGTGGATTCGTCAAGGTATCAAAGCGCGCCGTACCCGCAATGAAGGTCGCGTGCGCGCGTTAAAGGCGCTGCGTGAAGAACGTAAATCCCGCCGTGAGCAAGTCGGACAAGTTAACATCAGCATGAACGATGGCGACAATAGCGGCAAATTGGTTGCCAATGTCAAACATCTCAATCTAGGTTATGGTGATAAGACCTTGGTAAAAGATTTTAACACCAGCATCATGCGTGGTGACCGTATTGGTATTATCGGTAAAAATGGTGTCGGTAAATCCACGCTCATTCATGCGATTTTGGATATTCCGCAGCCTGATATCACCAAATCTGGCTCAGTCAAATTAGGCACCAATCTACAAATCGCCTTTCTTGACCAACTGCGTGACCAACTTGATCTAGAAGCAACTGTGGTACAAAACGTCGCGGAAGGTTCTGATTTTGTAGAAGTGGCGGGTAAAAAGAAACATATCATCGGCTATTTGCAAGATTTCTTATTTGCCCCAGAACGCGCCAGAACGCCGGTCAAAGCCTTGTCAGGCGGCGAGCGTAACCGCGTTTTGCTAGCCAAACAGCTACTAAAACCTGCAAATATCTTGGTACTTGATGAGCCGACCAACGACTTAGATATGGCAACCCTAGAGCTGTTAGAAGAAGCCGTCGATAGCTTTAATGGCACCATCTTACTGATTAGCCATGACCGTACCTTTATGGACAATGTCGTAACATCAACTTGGGTTTTTGATGAAGATAGCGATGGCAATGGTATTGTCAAAGAATATGTGGGCGGCTATCAAGACTATTTGACGCAAAAATCTCGTGAACAAGCGATTAAACCCAAAGCAGACAAATCAGAAAGAACAACAGCAAAGCCCAAAGAAGCCATTAACGCTGATGCACCAAAAACTGATACGGTGAAGAAAAAACTGAGCTACAAAGAACAGCGTGAATTAGACAGTTTACCCAATGAAATCGCGCTACTCGAGCAAGAACAAGCTGAACTTCAAGACAAATTAGCCGATGGCAGCTGGTTTGTGAGCGATATGGCAGCCGCTACCCAAGCCAGTGAACGTCTCAACGAGATTGATGATTTGCTACTTGAAAAAATGGCACGTTGGTCAGAACTTGATGATTAAAATCATTAAATAATCTATGAGGGCAAGGTTATCAATTAACCTTGCTTTTTTTATCTTTTATATTAGTTAATATTTACAATAACCAATATAATGTAATTTATACTTGAAAATAGCCTTTTTGCTCCTATAATTATAGTTATCAATAAGGAGAAAAATCATGGCCATGCAAAATAGCAAGCAAAATAGCAATAAAACTTACCGACAAGTCGACAAAATTCATGCCGCCCCACGCCCCCATTGGGTGGGTGATGGTTTTCATGTCAACCCGATGTTCAATCACATGGTGGGTGATAAACGCACCGACCCTTTTTTAATGCTCGACTATGCAGCAAAACAATATTTTGAACCCAATGCTCAAGCCCCTCGCGGTGTCGGACAACATCCACACAAAGGGTTTGAAACGGTAACTATCGCCTATGCAGGTGAAGTCTCTCACCGTGATTCTAGTGGCGGTGGCGGTACTATTAAGACAGGTGACGTGCAATGGATGACGGCAGGCAATGGCGTGATTCATGAGGAATTTCACTCCCCTGAATTTAGCCAAGCAGGCGGTGATTTTAGTATGGTACAGCTTTGGGTCAATCTACCTGCCAAAGATAAAGCCACGCCTGCCAAATACCAACATCTTGCCAATGATGACATGCCTGTGGTCAGTCTACATGATGATGAAGGACTGCATGCAGGACAAATTAAGGTAATTGCTGGGGAGTTTACCCCTACTGTCAATACCCAAGCTCCTCAGCAGGGTGACAATAAGGCACGCGGCATTGGCACGACTTTTACCCCTATTAACTTGTGGGATATCAGTATTGAACCCAATCGCTCCATAGAAGTCGCGATTTCTCGCACTCACAATTTGTTGTTATTGTCGATGCAAGGCGATGTTATCATCAACGCCGATCACGACCAGCAAGCACACGCCAATCAATTAATCACTTTTGAGATTGAAAGTGGCGAGACGGGCGACGATTTTGTACGCTTAACGGCGGGCAAAGCGGGAGCGAAAATCTTGCTGATGAGTGGTGAACCGATTAATGAGCCGGTGGTGGGTTACGGACCCTTTGTGATGAATAGCCAAGCCGAAATCCGTCAAGCCATCTTAGATTTTAATGCAGGAAAATTTGGCGGTATTCAATAAATTTTTCGGCTAAAAAAAAGCGATATCATGGATTTGATATCGCTTTTTTATTACTTATTTATCTTGATTATTTATCTTGGTAGGTGCAAAGATAAGCCGTTTCTTCGTCAATTTTGACTTTGAATTTTTGGTTGGCATCGACAGTAAAGGTTTCATTGGCTTTAAAAGTTTGCCAGTCAGTTTGGTTTGGCAATAGTGCTGAGATAGCCCCGCTAATGACGGTCATGGTTTCAAATTGACTTGTGCCAAATTCGTATTCGCCTACTTTCATCACACCCACGGTCGCAGGTAGGGTGGCTGTTTGAAAACCGATTGATGCCACATTGCCATCAAAATATTGATTGACTTTTAGCATAGTTACTCCTCAAAATTAGCTACTATAAACCGATTATCATAAACTTTTTTGACCAATTATCAATCCTATTTTCCAAAAAATGCTGGCAAAACTGCCAAAATCTGGCAAATACTTTTACCGCAATTTTTGTAGTATTTTTATATCAATTATTCCTTAACAATTAAAATTTCCTATTTTTGTGCTATATTCAATTTTTTTACCACAGTTGTTATGTTTGTACGCATTTGGCTTGTATTAATTGAGGTTATTGCTCTATGTATGTTAAATATTCGTCGTCTATCGTTGCTTTATCGCTCTGTTTGTCGCATCGTTTTGCTGGTCAAAAACTGGCATTACCTGTCAGTTTAGCGGCATTGTTGGCAGCTTGTTCATCAGCACCTATTCAAACCCAACCCCAAAAATTACCAGGTACGTTGCCGACTGCCCCTGTGGTCATTACAGTACCCCCGAAGGTCACGCCTGTGCCACCTGTGACTGTTCCAACCAATCAATACAGCAGCTTCTATCAGTGGAAATCGGATTTTATTGAACGCGCTGTGCAAAAAGGTTACCCCCGTGCTGATGTTGAACGCTTGCTGTCTAGTGCCAACTATAGCGAGCAAGTGGTGTCACTGGATAAAGGACAGCCCGAATTTGCCAAAATGCCTTGGGAATATATCGATGGTGCCGCGTCGAGTGGTCGTGTCAGTGGGGGTCAGCGCAATTTTGCCAGCCAAAGCGCGCTACTTGATCGCATTGAAAATCAGTATGGTGTGCCGGCCTCTATTGTGACTGCCATTTGGGGCATGGAATCTTCTTACGGTCAAGGCACAGGCAACTCATCACTGGTCAATAGTTTGGCGACCCTGGCATATGATGGTCGCCGCCGCAGTTTTGCAGAGGATCAGCTACTAGCGCTGTTGTCGCTGCTTGAGCGTGGTGATATTGATTGGTCGCAACTGCGCGGCTCTTGGGCAGGTGGCATGGGACATACCCAATTTATTCCCAAAACTTGGTTAGATGAAGCAGTAGATGGCAATGGTGATGGTCATCGTAACCCTTGGCATACAGCTGATGCGTTAGCTTCTACCGCAAGCTATCTTAAAAATGCCGGCTGGCAGCGTGGTATGGGCTCGTACTATGAGGTACGATTACCAAATGGTTTCGATTATCGCCAGGTCAGTACCAAAAAAACCATGGCAGACTGGCAAAATTTAGGTGTTCAATTTATCACCCCAAATGCGCCCATGGATGCGCTGGCAGAATTGTGGCTCCCTGCAGGTAAAGAGGGTCCTGCGATTTTATTAACCAAAAATTTTGATGCCATTAAGGTATACAATAATTCCTCCAATTACGCCATGGGGGTAAGCTTACTTGCCAAAGCCATTATCGGGCAGCCAGGTTTACAGCAATCTTGGCCGCGCTATGAGCAGCCACTTGCTACTTATGAAGTACGCCAACTTCAACAGCGTTTGACGGCAATGGGCTATGATACTAAAGGGTCAGATGGCGTCGTAGGCACCAATACCAAATTAGCATTTCAGCGCTGGCAAGCCGACCACAACCAAATCCCAGATGGATTTATCTCAAAACGCTCGGCAAGCGGGCTGATTAATTAATGCATTTATTCATAAAAAAGCCACCGAATGATTCAGGTGGCTTTTTTATTTAATTATCCATACTAAATTCTTCAGCGTAGCTATTCCAACCAAGTTTGGTACGGCAAGCTTCAAAAAAATCCACCCCAGGTGGGTGTAATAACGTGAGTTTGTTCGGATGCTTGTGAATCACTAAACGCTGGTTTTGGTTAAGCGGCACCGATGGTTTCCCATCTGCACTCACCATCGGCTGGGTGCGGTTATCTTTATGGATGCGGATTTTGATTTCGCTGTTGCCGCTGACCACAATCGGGCGGCTTGATAAGGTATGTGGATGCATAGGCACCAGACAAATGGCATCCATACTAGGATGAATAATCGGCCCGCCACCTGATAGCGCATAAGCGGTGGAACCCGTCGGTGTGGAGGCAATCAGACCATCACTGTGCTGACGATAGACATTAAGCCCATCAATTTTTAAATGAAAATCTAGCATATGCACTGACTTGCCTGCATGCAGCACAATGTCATTTAGCGCCATATCTTCATAAATCACATGTGCACCTTGACGGATTTCCATCTTTAGCAAGAATCGATCTTCAAGCTGATAATGACCTTGTAAAATACTGGTCAATTTTACGTTTAAATCATCAGGATAAATGTCAGTTAAAAACCCTAAACGTCCGCGGTTCACCCCCACTACTGGCACTTTGTGTTTGACGAGTACTTGCGCCGCATGTAGCAGCGAGCCATCACCACCGACCACAATGACCAAATCACAAGCACCGCCGAGCAAACTACGCTCAATCGTAGCAATCTCGCCTAGGCGTGCAAAATCTAATGCCGGCAACCGTGCCGTTTGATGGTCAATTAATAAAGGCAACCCTTGCTCATGAAAAAAGTCACAAATTTGGTAGATACTTTGAATGACACTTGGCTTGTTGGCACGACCCATAATGCCGATACGCCCAAAGGCAGGATTGGGAATAAGTGTGGACGTCATAGCAGAAAATTAACTGATAAAGATTGAACTATTTTATCACAGCTTACTGGCTCACGTTATGCCCAATCAGTATTTTATATTACAAAATTGCTAACCTTCGTTGTGCAGTTAATGTATACAAACTCATTGCTATTTGCTAATTTAAGGTAATTAACATATAGCTAAATTTTGAAATTTTTTAACGCTTGGGAGCAAATTTTTATGGCAAATCCGATTATATCTCGCGCTGAACTTGCGGTTAGCACGACACCGATGACGGTCAAAGGGGTTATCCGAAAAACCTCTTTTCTGTTAGGTTTGACGACCTTATCGGGTGTTGGTTTTTTTGGCTATTGCCTAGCTAGTGGCGTCACTTCAGGTTTTGTTAGTGTAGCAGCTTTAGCCAGTATCTTGGTGGCTTTTGTATTGAGTATGGTGATTATCTCAAAACCCCACATAGCTAAAACATTGGCAATTCCCTATGCAATTTTAGAGGGCATCGTGATTGGCGCGATTTCCCTGTTTGCGAGTATTAAGTTTCCCACAGTTGCTCCGACGGCGTTGGTCGCAACTTTTGTAACCGCTGCAGTGATGCTGGCACTTTATCGCAGTGGCGTAATTAAAGTCACCCAAAAATTTCGTTCTGTGATGATGTCCGCTGTGATTGCTATTATGCTGGTGTATCTGGTACAAATCGGGTTTAGCCTATTTGGTAGCTCACTGCCGTATTTGTTTAGCGGTGGCGTGGTGGGTATTGGTTTTAGCTTGCTGGTGATTGTGATTGCATCACTGAGCCTGTTATTAGATTTTGATAGTGTTGAGCGAGCCTATGCCGCAGGGGTGGATGAAAGCTATGAATGGGTACTAAGCGTTGGTATCTTATCAACGCTGGTGTGGATGTATATTGAATTTGTGCGTTTACTACGTTCCCTACAAAACTAAGTTTTATCAAATAAAAGAACACGGTTTAAAGTACCGTGTTTTTTTTATGGCTTGTAGTTTAAGGTAATAGTCTTTCCATCACCCATTGCTCGTCATTTAGCGAATAGACGATGCGGTCATGCATACGATTGGCTCTACCCTGCCAAAATTCGATTTTTTCTACCGTCAACAGATAGCCACCCCAAAATTCTGGTAAAGGGATTGGGTTGTCCCCATACTGCACAGTTAATTGGGCAAATTTGTCTTCCATTACCTCGCGGCTAGCAACCACACTGCTTTGTGGTTCGCTGACCCAAGCAGCTAATTGGCTATCACGGGGACGGCTATGAAAATACTGAGCGGATTGTTCACGGCTAACCTTTTGTACAGCGCCGGTAAGACGGATTTGTCTTTCTAAGCTTGGCCAAAAAAATAATGCTTCAGCATTGGGGTTGGTCGCCAAATCACAGCCTTTGGCACTGTCGTAATTGGTATAAAACACGAGGCCAATGCCCGTGTTATCCAATTGGATAATTTCACGCATCAGTAAAGTGCGCACACTTGGCTGCCTATCACGTCCACAAGTCGCCAGTGAAAACGCATACGCTTCTCCTTGCTTGCTATCAATCGCTTGCTGCACCCAAGTTTGTAGCAAGCCAAACGGCTGCTCCGGCAAGTGTGATTCGATAAGCTCGCCTTGTTCATACGATAATCGTTGACTGGTAAAATCAATACTCATTTTTTATCCTTATGAAATGTCAACTTTACGCCATCACTTGGCGTACTTTTTCAGCAAGTTCATTGGCTAGCATATCGCACTCAATCTCATCATCGCTTTCGACCATCACCCGAATTAATGGCTCTGTACCTGATTGACGAATCAGTAAACGACCCCGTCCTGTCAATTTTTCTTCGGCAGCTTTAAACGCATTTGCCAATTCTGGGAAGGTATAGGGATCTTGTTTTTGCGCCAATCTGACATTGACCAATTTTTGTGGGAGCTGGGTATAACCCTTCATCAGCTCTGATAATGATTGTTTGCTCTGCGCCATCACCGCAAGCACTTGTAGACCTGCCACAATGGCATCGCCCGTACTGGCTTTATCTAGCGTTAAAATATGACCCGATGACTCACCGCCCAGTACCCAGCGATTTTTCTCAAGCCCTTGCATGACATAGCGGTCGCCAACTTTGGCGCGCTCAAAGGCAATGCCCGCTTTATCAAACGCTAATTGCAGACCCATGTTGGTCATCAAGGTACCTACCACGCCATCGACTTGTTGCTCTGCTTGGGTGGCTAAAATATATAAGATGCCGTCACCATCAACCAACTCGCCTTTTTCGTTGACCATGATGATACGGTCGCCATCGCCATCTAAAGCAATACCCACTTGGGCATCATGGTCAAGCACCGCTTGTTGCAAGTTTGCCGGATGGGTAGAGCCGACATTGTCGTTGATATTAATGCCATCGGGTTTATCGCCAATGGCAATTACGCTAGCACCTAACTCACGTAATACACGGGGTGCGACGCTGTATCCTGCGCCATTGGCACAGTCAACGACAATTTTTAGGGCATTTAAATTTAGGTTGTAGGGGAAAGTGCCCTTACAAAACTCGATATAGCGACCTTTGGCATCCTCCACACGATAACTTTTGCCTAGCGCTTCTGGGGTGTCAATGACGACATTGATATCTTTAATTTCATCGATTTTTTCATTGATGGCTTGCTGAATTTCATCTGACAGCTTTTTGCCTTCATTGGAGAAAAATTTGATACCGTTGTCATAAAACGGATTGTGGGATGCGGATATCACCACGCCCGCATCAGCGTGAAAACTTCGGGTCAAATGCGCGATGGCAGGGGTTGGAATAGTGCCTAGCATATGCACATCCACCCCTGCAGCGTTAAATCCTGCTTGCAGACAGGCTTCAATAACATAGCCAGAGAGTCGCGTATCTTTACCAATGACGACATTGGGACGATGATTTTCGTTCGGGGCTGCTTGGTTGGCTAGCAACACTTTACCCGTGGCATAGCCTAGTTTGATTAAAAACTGCGGATGTATCGGAAATTCCCCAAACTTACCACGAATACCATCAGTACCAAAATAACTCATTTAATTCTCCTTTGTCGCCCGTTGTTGTTATTACAATATAAAATTTTAGCATAGCAAAATTTCACGCATGTTGCGACATCTGTTTGTTTTTATGGGTGCTGGCACAACACATTACTTTAGCCTATAAATTGGGCATAAAAAAACTGGGTATTTAACCCAGTTTTAGCGCAATCAACCTATCACTTAGTTTACACGGTAATTCGGTGCTTCTTTGGTGATTTGCACGTCATGTACGTGAGATTCTTTCATACCTGCCGAAGTCACACGCACAAACTGTGGTTTGCTACGCATTTCTTCAATATTGGCACAGCCTGTATAACCCATTGACGAACGTAAACCACCGGCTAATTGGTTGATAATACCGTTCATTGGACCTTTGTAAGGGACGCGACCTTCAATACCTTCAGGTACCAATTTTTCTACCCCTTCTTTGGCGTCTTGGAAATAACGATCGGATGAACCGTTTTGTCCTGACATCGCACCCAGCGAACCCATACCACGATAGGCTTTGTAGTAGCGACCTTGGAATAGTTCAACTTCCCCTGGCGCTTCTTCAGTACCTGCAAGTAGCGAACCGACCATGATAGAAGAGGCGCCTGCAGCTAAAGCTTTTGCCATATCGCCTGAAAAACGGATACCACCATCGGCTATCAGTGGAATGTCATTTTTTAGCGCATCAGCCACGTTGCTAATCGCTGAAATTTGCGGCACGCCAATACCTGCGATGATACGTGTGGTACAGATAGAGCCCGGACCGATACCCACTTTGACCGCATCAGCACCCGCATCACGCAACGCTAGTGCCGCATCAGCGGTGGCGATATTACCGCCAATCACTTGGATGTTTGGATAGTTCTTTTTCACCCAAGCCACGCGATCGATAACGCCTTTTGAATGACCATGTGCGGTATCTACGACAATCACGTCCACATCGGCAGCGATGAGCGCTTCAACGCGGGCTTCGGTATCTGCGCCCGTACCCACTGCCGCGCCAACACGTAAGCGACCTTTACCAT
This sequence comes from Moraxella sp. CTOTU47579, assembly GCF_032004885.1. Lineage (NCBI taxonomy): Bacteria > Pseudomonadati > Pseudomonadota > Gammaproteobacteria > Moraxellales > Moraxellaceae > Moraxella > Moraxella sp. CTOTU47579. The sequence continues at coordinate 169,281 of NZ_DALZOJ010000001.1, read as the reverse complement.
CGCGGCAAGCATTTGGGTTGTTTTCAGCTTTGGTGAAATCATTGACAGTAATCAAGCCTTTTAATTGAAAATTGTCATCCACAACAATCACTTTTTCGATGCGGTGTTCGTGTAGCAAACGTTTAATATTCTCTGTCGGCTCGCCTTCTTTGACTGTCACCAATTTTTCTTTTGGGGTCATGATATTGCGAACAGGCTGGCTTAGATTATTTTCAAAACGGATATCACGGTGGGTGACGATACCCACGACTTGGTTACCTTCTACCACAGGCACACCGCTGATTTTGTTTTCTTTGGTAATACGAAGCAATTCGCCAACACTGGTATCAGGTGATACGCTGATAGGATCAACAACGGTACCAGCTTCAAATTTTTTCACCCGGCGTACTTGCATGGCTTGTAAATCAATGTCCATGTTTTTGTGCAAAATACCCATACCGCCAAGCTGGGCAATGGTAATCGCCATTTGCGATTCAGTCACAGTATCCATCGCGGCAGATACGATGGGTAAATTTAGCTCAATACCGCGTGTCAAACGGGTTTTTAAATCTACCATTTTAGGCAAGACTTCAGAATAAGCAGGTAGTAGCAGCACATCATCAAAGGTAAGTGCTTCATCAACGATTCGTAACATAAAGACCTCGGAGCAGTTAAGAGTAGTTAAATAGTAATTTAAATTTTGTCGTGGTGAAAAATTTGACAGCCAAAAAACCGCAAAAGGCTGAACAGTTCCCTGCCCAGCCTTTGGATTTAGCGTGTTGTCATTGGTATATTCAATTGACACCATCGTTTAGTTTTTGATTAACCGTCTATTTTAGATAAAAAACATGTCTATTGCAATCATTTTTCTAAATTACACCGAGATAAAGCGCATATAAGCTTACATAGCGGGCGGTCTTGGCAATCGTCACCAACAGCAAAAAGCGCCAAAACCGTTCACCGAACACACCGGCAAACAACGTAATCGGATCACCGATCATGGGTGCCCAGCTAGCAAGCAATGACCAAAACCCATATTTTTGATAGACACGCTTGGCTTTGGCAAGCTTGACAGCCGATACCGGAAACCAAGGCTTGTCATAAAAGCGGTCGATCTGACGCCCAAGCCAAAAATTGACACACGAACCCAATACATTACCAACGCTTGCCACCACCAATAGCAGCCAAGCCTTATAGTGTCCCTTGGCCAATAAGGTGACAAGCACCGCCTCAGATTGCATGGGCAATAGGGTTGCCGAGCCAAAGGCGGCTAACCATAGGAACCAATAAGCCAATTACACGCGGCGCCAAGTCGTGCCATTTTTACCGTCTTCTAGTTCAATGCCTTGTGCTTTTAGGTCACTGCGGATTTGGTCGGCTTTGGCAAAGTCTTTGTCCGCTTTGGCTTGCTTGCGCGCTTCGATGAATGCTTCAATCTCGCTATCACTTAACCCGGCCGTTTCGCCCACTTTCGCTTGTAAAAAATCGGTTGGATTAAGCTGCAAGATATTGAGCGGTTGTGCCAAATCTTTTAGCAATGTTGCCAATGCTAGCGCCTGGGCATTGCCTTCAGCGGTTTCGAGATTGACCGCTTTGTTGATTTCACGCGCTAGACTAAATAATACGCTCACCGCCCCTGCACTGTTAAAATCATCGCACATGGCTTGATTAAAAGGGGTTTCAAATGGGGTTTTATCAATCTCACCCGCTGGTTGGGTCAGGTTTTCTACAGATTTTAAGACTTGATACAGACGCGTGAGGCTAGTTTGGGCTTCTTTAAGCGCGCTATCCGAGAAATTCACTGGACTGCGATAATGACTCGATAAAATAAAGAAGCGAATGGTCTCTGGGTGAAACTGCCCCATCACATCGCGAATGGTAAAGAAATTACCCAGTGATTTTGACATTTTCTCACCGTCAACATTGATAAAGCCCACGTGCATCCAGTTGTTGGCATAGGTTTTACCGGTTGCGCCTTCAGATTGGGCAATTTCGTTCTCGTGGTGCGGAAATTGCAAATCATGCCCGCCGCCGTGGATATCGAAGGTATCGCCCAAGCAGCAGGTACTCATCGCCGAGCATTCGATATGCCAACCTGGGCGACCCATACCCCAAGGCGATTGCCATTTGGTCTCAGATGGCTCTGTTTGTTTGGCAGATTTCCACAATACAAAGTCAAACGGATTTTTTTTGTCTGTCTCAACATTCACCCGCTCACTGGCACCCGCTTGCATATCGGATAGGCGACGTTTTGAGAGTTTGCCATACTCAGCAAAATTTTCGACCGCATAATAGACATCGCCCGTTGCGCCTTGATAGGCTAACTTTTTGCTTTCCAGCGTTTGGATTAGATGTTGCATCTGTGGGATAAAATCCGTGGCTTTTGGCTCACTGTTAGGACGCTCACAGCCCAGATTATCAGCATCTTCATGCATGGCTTTGATAAAGCGGTCTGTCAACTGATAGATACTTTCGCCATTGTCCTTAGCACGGTTAATAATTTTGTCATCAATATCGGTAATATTACGCACATAGTTGACATCATAGCCAATATGACGCAGCCAGCGCACAACCACGTCAAAGCCGACCATGACCCGTGCATGACCAATGTGGCAATAATCATACACCGTCATCCCACATACATACATGCCAACTTTGCCTGCTTCTAAGGGCGTGAATGGGCGTTTTTGTCCACTCATCGAGTCATATATGGTAATCGGCATGGGCTGTGTCAGCTGGGTCATGGGATAGTCACCTGTGCAAGTTGGATAAAAAAGACAATCGGTTATCATACCGAAATTTTGTTAAAAGTGCTATGATTTGGCATATTTCACACTTTAAGGTCTCTATAATGGGCAATCGATTATCAAAGATTTACACCCGAACGGGCGATGACGGCACCACTGGCATGGCGAATGGTTCACGGGTGTCTAAGGCAGACTTACGCTTTGACGCCATGGGCAAAATTGACTTATTAAACTCCCAAATCGGTTTATTGCGGGGCTATCTTAGTCAAGATAACCATACTCAAAATAGCCAAAACCAACCTAACCATTCCCAATTTGATGCTAAGCTAAGCCGCTTGCAGCACCAGCTTTTCAATCTAGGGGGTGAACTTGCTATGCCCGAATACCGCGGGATTTTGGCAGAGTATGCGACAGAGCTGGAAAATCAAATTGATGAGTGGAACACCCATTTACCACCCCTCAAAGATTTTATTTTGCCTGCAGGCACCATTGTGACTAGCCAAGTGCATATCGCTCGCTGCTATTGCCGAGACGCTGAGCGCCTACTCGTGGCATTAAATTCGCGGGATGATAATGTCTCACCAATTAGTCTGCAGTTTATCAATCGTCTATCCGATTGGCTGTTTGTATTGGCGCGCGTCGTTGCTCGGTTGGATGACGGTCAAGAAGTGCTTTGGGATAAAGCCACCCTGTCATAACTCTATCACGATACTTTAAAAACGCTATCCGTTAAAAACACCATACTTAAAAAGCCATGCTGCAATTTGACCAACTGTCCTACCAAATCGACCATCGAACACTCGTCAATCATGTTTCAGGTGAAATCCATGACCATGACTTTATTGTCATCACAGGACAGTCTGGCAGTGGCAAATCGTTACTGCTAAAGCTATTAGCAAGCCTATTACCTAAGTCAGCAGGTCACATTACCTTAAACGGCAAAAATTTGACCGATTTGACGCCGGCTATTTGGCGCTCACAGGTTGCCTATATTGCGCAACTAAGTGAGATGATTGAGGGCAGCGTCTTAGACAACTTGAGCCTGCCCTTTAGCTTTGCACTTTATAAAGACAAAAAAATCGATGTATCTTGGCACGAGCAGCAGCTAGTTAACCTTGGCAAATCACCGCAGTTTTTACAGCAAGATAGCCGCAGCTTATCGGGTGGCGAAAAACAGCTCGTCAATTTATTACGCACGCTACAATTGCACCCGACCATTTTATTACTCGATGAGCCTACCGCCTCCCTTGATGCCACCACCACCCAGCAAGTCGAAACATTGATTAACCACTGGTATCAGTCCACCCCCAATGCCACCGTCGTGTGGATCAGCCATGAGCCGACCCAAATTCAGCGCTTATTGGCGATTGGCACTAGCCACTGGACGATGGCTGATGGTCAATTAAGCAATCACAAGTTAACGGTGGATAGCAAAGCACTCGCATCCGTATCACAAGGCAATCAGCCATGATGATGTTAGCCATCACCATGCCCGCTATCTCCTACCTACAAGTAGCGCTGGCAAGCCTGGCATTATTACTGGTGATGGCAATCAGTGTTTGGTTGAAACTGGGTATCGTCAAATCCCTGCTCATTGCAAGTTTTCGCACGGTGGTTCAACTAAGCTTAATTGGACTGGTACTTGCGTGGATTTTTGCCAGAGAGCAATGGTATGAAGTGTTGGCAATTTTGACTTTTATGTCGATTATCGCTAGTATCGCTGCCAAAAATCGGGTTAAAAAGCCTTATCAAGGTTTATTTTGGGATACGGCGTTGGCGGTGTTTGTCAGTAGTTGGGTGGTAGCTATATTTGGTGGTGGGTGGGTGCTGTCAGACAACGCAGCTACATGGTTTCGTCCGCAAGTCATGATACCGTTATTGGGGCTGATTTTAGGTAATTCATTGACCGCTGTCTCACTCTCTATGAACCAACTTGTCAGCAGTTTTCATCGCGAACAAAGTATGATTAATACCTATTTGGCATTGTCCGCCACGCCTTGGGAAACCGCAAAACCCTATGTCATTGCTGCCATTCAAAATGGTATCACACCGACGATTAACAGCATGATGGTGGTGGGGTTAGTGAGCTTGCCGGGTATGATGACAGGACAAATTTTGGCAGGCGCAGACCCGCACCAAGCCGTGCTTTATCAAATTATTACCCTGTTTTTAATTGCCACCAGCAGTACATTAGGGTGTACAATAGCGACTTTGCTGATTTTTCGACGGTTTTTTAACCCGGAGTGGCAGTTTGTCATTCCACCCACTGCTAACACTTCTCATTAACCGTTAATTGGCTATCTTTCATTTATTTACTAAAAATTCTAATGACCCTGCAAAATTTCTTATTTTTTTTAATCAGTACTTGCCTTATCTCGGCAGCGCCTGGCTCTAATATGCTATTAGCGTTCCAATTTGGTGTCAATTATGGCATCAAAAAAACCCTGTGGACGTTGGCAGGGCTGAGCATGGGTTTATTTATTTTATTGACAACGTCACTGTTAGGGCTAGGGCTTATCAGTACCAACGCGCCTGTTTTACTGACCATTATCAAAGTCGTGGGCGCGCTGTATTTAGCCTATCTTGGGATAAAATCTTGGCGCCAAGCTGACAGCGAATTGCACAGTGACCAGTTACAGGTGATACCGACCCCCGCGCAACTGTTTAAAACAGGGATTTGGGTGTCGTTGTCCAACCCCAAGGCGATTTTGTTTTTTGCCGCATTTTTCCCCAAATTTATCAACTTTTCCGCGCCTCTACTGCCGCAATACCTCATGCTCACGGTGGGTTTTTTTATGATTGAGATAACTTGGCAACTGGTTTATACCATGAGTGGCAAAAAACTGTCGGATTGGCTGCAATTTGGCAATCGCTTGATGTGGCTTAATCGCTTATGTGGCTTGATATTTATTATCATCGCCATCGCGCTTATTACTGAGATTTTTTGGCATTAGGTTCAAAAAAAATAGTGACGGGCGATATCGACAATCAATTTGAGCGCTATGAGGGTGAGTAGATACGGCAGGATTTTTTCTAGCCAGTCTAAACGGATTTTATGGCGCAGTCGGGTACCAAGCCATGAGCCTACAGTTGCCATGATGACCATCATCACTAGCAATTGCCAATAATCGGCAAACACAAATCCCATCGCCACATAAACTATCAATTTAGCGGTATGCACCACCGTCATCATCAAGGCGCCCGTAGTAACGACGACATTGTTATCATCATAGTACTTATTGAGCATGGCGATATTGAGCGGACCCGGTGTGCCAACAAACACGCCCAAGCCCGTTTGTGCAAATCCTACTAAAAAGAAACTTTCAAAACGGCGAATCACTCGGTTAAAAGTGCTTGACCAAGTTATTAGTAAGATATAAATGCCGATAAATAACGGAATAAGCTCTAAATGGATAAAGCGAACTAACACGCCAAATACCAACAGTCCCGTCAATGAGCCCGCCAAAAATTGCCAAAAATAGGTAAAGTCTAGGGCATCCCGACCAAACCAAGCGCGCGTGGCATTACTGACAAGCTGGGTCACGCCATGCACTGGCACAATCGCTGCTGCAGGCACAAAAAATGGCATCAGTCCAATGAGTATCATGCCGCCGCCCACGCCTGTGATAGCGGTTAGAGCAGAGGTTAATAAATTGGCTAAGGCGAGTAAGCTATCATTCAGCATTTTTTACCCTAAAATAAAAAACCCGACATCACATCGGGTTTTTTGATGAATAAGGGTTAGGCATCGTACGGGTCGCGTAGCACGATGGTTTCGGCACGGTCAGGACCTGTTGAGATAATGTCAACGGGACACTCGATAAGCTGCTCAATGCGCTTGATATAAGCTTTGGCATTTTCAGGTAGCTTGTCATACTCTGTCACGCCCACGGTGCTCGTTTTCCAGCCTGGCAAAGTTTCATAGATAGGTTTCACGTTCTCGTAAAACTCCGCATCGCTAGAGCCGCAAACTTCCCCACTTGGCAACTCATAACCTGTGCAGATATTGAGCTGTTCAAGGTCATCTAACACATCAAGCTTGGTCAAGCAGATACCAGATAGGGAGTTTAGTACCACAGCACGGCGTAGAATCGCTGCATCAAACCAACCACAACGACGGGCGCGGCCCGTGGTAGCACCAAATTCTTGACCCACAGTACCGATGTGCTCACCGATATCATCAAATAGCTCAGTTGGGAAGGGACCCGCCCCCACGCGTGTGGTGTAAGCTTTGGTGATACCCAATACGTAGTCAAAGTACAAGGGTCCAAGACCGGTGCCCGTCGCCACGCCGCCAGCTGTGGTATTTGAGCTGGTAACGAAGGGATAAGTGCCGTGGTCAACGTCAAGCAACGTACCTTGCGCGCCTTCAAACATTAAGTTTTTGCCTTCTTTGCATAGCTTGTCAAGCTCGCCCGTCACATCAGCCACCAAGTCTTTTAGCGCATCACGCCATTCTTCTGCCAGCTTTAAGGTCGCCTCAAAATCGACTGCGTCCACCCCATAGTATTGGGTCAAGGCAAAGTTATGGAACTCAAGGTTAGTTTTTAGTTTATCGGCAAAGTCAGCTCGCAACAAATCAGCAAAACGCAATGCACGGCGCGCTACTTTATCTTCGTACGCAGGGCCGATACCACGACCGGTCGTGCCAATTTTGTTGTTGCCGCGTTTGACTTCACGGGCTTGGTCAAGCGCTACATGTTGTGGCATGATAAGTGGGCAGTTGGGTGAAATACGGAGTCGCTCACGCACAGGCACGCCTGCTTCAACCAGTGATTGCATTTCTTTCAATAGCGCGTCTGGGGCTAGCACCACACCATTACCGATATAGCAAGTGACGCCTTCACGTAGAATACCCGATGGAATCAAATGTAATACGGTTTTTTTACCGCCAACGACTAAGGTATGACCGGCATTATGACCGCCTTGATAGCGCGCCACCGCACTGGCTTTTTCAGTCAATAAGTCAACGATTTTGCCTTTACCTTCATCGCCCCACTGGCTACCAAGGACAACGACGTTTTTTCCCGTATGTTTCATGATAAGTCACCTTTTATCAAAGTAATTGCTAAAAACAAATTTACAACAGCTTAAAAATTAATTTTCTGCCAAATGCTCTAAGTACCAAACCCCATTCGCTACTTGCAAGCGATGGGTGGTTTGCTCAGGTTCATCGGTTTCATCCAGCGCAATCATCACCCGATGCCCTTCTTGGCGTAGTGAGTCAATCGCTTGTTTGAGCGCTGGCGCATCAGGATGATTGGGTACATGTAAAATAGTTTGTACATGGCTATAAGGTACCACGGTAAAAGGCTGCTCATGTACCTGGATATGATTTTGCCAACGGTTTAGCTCGCAGCTAAAGCCAACGCCGGAACGCACGGCATCGGTATTATCAACTTCATGATGAAAATGGTTGCTAAAACGACCACCACGAATCAGCGGCAATGACTCATCTGCCACGTACACATTAAAGACAACGCCTGTATGATAGTGATATCCCAATCCTGTGACATCGACACTGACGTTGGCATCCCAGTGGTCTTCAAGATAGCTCACCAAATAAGTCAAATCAGACAAGGCTTTGGCAATGATAGCATCGTGTTTGGCTTGACTTGAGAGCCGTTCGCTCAGTTTTTGCAAGTCATTACCTGCCTCGCCTAGCACATAAAAATCGTTGGCAAGTTCGCCAAACTGGCTCATTTTGCTGGTCAAAAGTTTCAGCTCAGGTAACGCTTTATTGGCATAGAGCTCAATGAGTTTTTCTTGCAGATACGTAGGTACACTGGCAAGCTGGCAAAGCTGCTGAAAAATCGCCACATGACCAATATCAATATGCGAGCGTGCAATCACATCCGTGCTATCTAACAAGGTAAATAGCACATCTAATAGCTCCACTTCACTGGCTAGTGAGTCGGTACCAAAAATCTCAGCCCCCAACTGTAGCGGGGTGCGCGAACCAAATAAGCCCTTTGGCATGGTATAGATTACATGCCCTGCATAACAATAGCGGGAAATTGATTTTGATGGGTTACTAGTGTCTTGATTATTGTGTAGACGCGCATCAATCCGCGCAATTTGTGGGGTGATATCTGCGCGTACCCCCATGAGCCGACCGGTTAGCTGATCAATGATTTTAAAAGTTTGTAATTTAACATCTTCAGACGCATAGCCGAGCAAGCTTTCGGTATATTCAATCATAGGCGGGCTAATAAATTCATAGCCATGGCTGATTAAAATACGGGTCAATTGATAACGCAGGGTTTCTTGCTTTACCGCTTCGGTTGATAGTAAGTCGACAACCCCATCGGGTAATAGCCAAGTATTTTTTGTATTAAGATAAAAAGCAGACTGATTTGCCACATTTGTGGAATTTGATGCTAAATTTGACACAATAAATCCTAAGGATGATTAAATGATATATCACTAGACATGACAACAAGCGGCCATATGAAAACATAGACCATGAATTACCATGTAAAATCATAGAATAATCGATGAGAAGGGCACTTACAAAAATAAAATAAGCAAAGAATAAAATAAGGGCACTTTTCCTTTTCATTGTATCATAGCTTCACTGGGGTTAGGCATTTTTTTATTGCCCAATTTTTTATGCTAAACTCCTATAAAATTTTTTGAAACTTATTTATTAAAACTTACAGCCATGCAACCAGTATAGGGAAATCCAATTCACCCATGAAACTCTTTGTCTCAACTACTTCCCCTTTCGCCCGTCTCGTGATGGTCGCCTGTTTACGCCAGCAAATCGATGCCGAGCTTATATTTGTCATGCCTTGGGAAAACCCACAAGAATTATTAGCGGTCAACCCTTTTAGCCAAGTACCTGCCCTGCTCACCGATAATCAATTACTCATCACCGAAAGCAGTGTGATTTTGGCGCATCTGATGCCGCAAATTTTCGCTGATGAAAAATCTGCCGCTTTAACAAGCCTGAGCCTTGGCATTATCAATCAAGCTGTTCGCGCCTTTGCCACCGAGCGCTTTCAGCCAGCAAGTGCTGCCCCACATCCATTTATTGAGCGCTCAACTAGTCTATTGTCGAATTTACTCCCCAATGCACCACAGCTCGATGCACAAAGCGATGCGCTCGGCCAAATCTTTTTTGGCATTGCCTTAGGGTATTTAAAATTACGTTTGGCTGAGGTGTTTGACAAGGCAGTCACTGAGGCAAACAAAGCGGCACTGGAGCAATTTTATCAGCGAGATTTTATGCAAAAAACTCAGAGTACTGCTTTAGAAAAACTACCAACATCTATCTCTCAACTTTAGCCAATCATCCATCTAGCCCAATCAAAACGTAAAAAGAGCTCACTATGTCCTATCATCCAAAAGCTGAATTAAACCAAACCAATGTACTGGGTACCGCACTAGCGAGTTGCTGTTTTGACCCGTTAACAGGTTATTATCGAAATGGTTTTTGTCATACTGGCGCTGGTGACGTCGGCTTACACACGGTTTGCGCCAAAATGACCCGGGAATTCTTGGAATTTTCTGTTGCCAAAGGCAATGATTTGGTGACGCCTTTACCCGAATTTGGTTTTCCAGGGCTGCAGCCCAATGATTTTTGGTGCGTGTGTGCCCTGCGCTGGGTGGAAGCATTGGATGCGGGGGTTGCGCCGCCACTAAAGCTTGCCGCATGTCATGAGAGTCTATTAGAGTTAGTGGATATAGAGACACTGCAGCAGTATGCTATTTAAGCCGATAGTGAAAAAATGACCGTTGCTAAGCCTATGGTTAACGAGATTAATCTAGGTTTTAGCGGTCTGTCACGTATAATTATCTTGAGATTGTCATTTTTCACTGTTATCATTATCCATCTAATTTTAGCCGTATGATTGCATTGTCAATGCATGACTTCTTTTTTATTCGTTTAAAAATCACTGAGAATTACAAAATAGCAAGAACACACAGGCGCATTTGCCTACTTTGATGTTTACTTGCTGTTTTGTGGTTGCTACCTTTTAGTACTTTGATAACGACTGGACACATTTATTCGATCTGATATAACTCTTTCAAATCGTGATAGCGAGGTTTTTGGTTATGACGCCACCCCACCAAAACAAAAATTTATCTGAACGCAGCGACGATTTATTAGAGCACCCCACTCAGACGACCCAGCGCGTAACGCCGCCTTTAGCCTCAGCGCTTAATCCGCCACATGATATGTCTGCAGATGCTTTTACCCTTGCCAATGCGGATTTCATGTATGATGAAATCACTGATGAAGAACTCGATTTGCACGGTGATGATAGTTATATCTATGGCGAAGATTATGATGATGATGGCACTGTCGAAGTCTATGCACCGACCGATGTACCACCCCCTGAGTACAACCCTGAAGCTGAAATCACCGAAGATCGCTTTAAAGGGAAAAATGAGATTGCCAACTGCTTTGCCTACTCTCGTAAATCTGGGGAAAAAATCGGCGAGATTGAACTTGATGATGTGCGCCGCGAATTATCCAACAACAACGTATTTGTTTGGGTAGGACTGCATGACCCAAGTATCGAAACCATTCGAGAAGTCCAAGAGGCATTCGACTTACACGAACTTGCCATTGAAGATGCTTTCGCTGAGCATCAACGCGCCAAAGTTGAAAGCTATGGTAATGATAGCGTGTTCGTGGTGGTACGAACCGCCAAATTGACCGAAAACACCATTCGTTATGGCACTACGGCTATCTTTATGGGCAAGCAATATATCATCACTATTCGTCAAGGTGCCTCTCATAGCTACCAAAGTGTGCGAGATTTTTGCCATCGCCGACCAGAAAAATTACGCCTTGGACCCATCTTTGTGCTGCACGCCATCTTAGACTTTATCGTCGATAACTACTTACCTGTCACTGAAAAATTAGGACGTTATTTGCGCGAGCAAGAACGGGAAATTTTCTCTGAAAACTTTAACAAACATACGCTGCGGAATTTGTATGAATTAAAATCACAGCTCGTACATATGCGTGCTGTCATCTTACCCGTACAAGATATCTGTAATTTTTTTATCAATCATAAAAAGACTGATTTAATTCCAAGTTTTCCTAGCCAAGCCAAACCGTATTTTCGCGACGTCAATGACCATCTACTGCGTGCGCTCGATGCGGTCAATGGACTTAACGAAATGCTCAGTGTTGCCATGGATACTTACATGGCAGTGGTCAATATGGGTCAGAATGAGGTGGTACGAAAACTTGCCGCTTGGGCAGGTATACTCGCGGTTCCGACTGCCGTCGCAGGGATTTATGGGATGAACTTTGAAAATATGCCTGAACTAAAAATGCATTATGCCTACTATATTTTGTTGGCATTTATTTTGACCATTTGTTTCACGCTTTACTATCGATTTAAAAAGGCAGGTTGGTTGTAACTTTACCGATAGACTTTAACCATAAAAACTTAATAGATAATGCTGTTAAGCTTTTTTTATTGCGCTATTCATTTATCAATGACAAATAATTGTCTACACATCAATTAAGTTAAACAGCTCATCAATTTCTTCTTTCAAATGGTACATTTCAGTGTCATTCCATTTTTTGGATAAATGGCTGATGGGCAAAATTACACAGTGTAAATCGCGATAAGTAATGGCATTAAAAGTATTTCTCACCAGAATTTTATTGGCTTCTCGCTCAAAATATTTAATTACATCAATATTTTGGGTAATGACTAAAACAGGTTTGAGAATACTATATAGCCAATCAAATATATGTGTGTGTTTATGCTGAGGACTTAATAAAGTCTTTTTGGGGGTGATAACACTATAAAGATAAGTTTCAATCACAGGATGATTTGAGATTTCATCAATCAAATTTTGCTGAAATATATGGTTGCGATTCCACTGCAAATCATCATTGTAGCTAGCGATGTCATAATGTTCAGCAAACGATTCACGATCAAACCCTATGTCATCATGCCAAATATCGGCATCAAACACGTCTAAATTAACTTCGCGCGCAGGATTGTAGCCGACCATCATGATTTTGCAATCAAGGGGCGACCCTGAACAGATGAAGGGACGCACTTTCACATTGTCTAGTTGCTGCTCGCTAAGCCGCTGCTGCATCTCTATACGGAATTTTTTTAAATCCATTTTCACAATTTATTCCCAAAAAATTTACTACCAATAAAATCCCATAATTTTTATTATATTACCTAGTCGCTATACAACAATCAATATACTTTTAGCGATAATTAAGTCACTGCTTAATGAGTAAATAGCAAATAAAAAAACCTCAAAAAGCATGAGGTTTTTTTATATTTATCGCCTATATATTTATCGCTTAGTAGCTGATGATAGCGGCAATTACAATTTGCTAGTTAATTCTGGCAAGACTGTAAAAATATCACCTTCTAGGAAATAATCAGCCACTTGAGAGATAGGCGCTTCTGGGTCATTGTTGATGGCAACGATAACTTTTGAATCTTTCATACCTGCCAAATGCTGAATAGCACCTGAGATACCTGCGGCGATATATAGGTTTGGCGCAACAATTTTACCCGTTTGACCCACTTGTAGGTCGTTTGGCACATAACCTGCGTCAACTGCCGCACGTGATGCACCCATCGCAGCACCTAGCTTATCAGCGAGTGGCTCAATATATTTGGTGAAGTTTTCACCGCTGGCTAATGCACGACCACCTGAAACAACAATTTCTGCAGCCGTTAATTCTGGACGATCAGATTTTGCTAACTCTTCACCGACAAATTTTGATTTGCCCGCATCTTCGCCTGCGCTTACTTGTTCTATGCTGGCTGCGCCGCCTTCTGCTGCCGCTGCATCAAATGCAGTGGTACGAACGGTGATGACTTTTTTGCTTTCAGTATCTTTAACCGTTGCAATGGCATTGCCTGCGTAGATTGGACGCTCAAATGTCTCTGCATCAATCACAGCGGTTACATCAGTTAGCATATTTACGTCTAACAAAGCGGCAACGCGTGGTAAGAAGTTTTTACCTGTTGTTGTCGCTGGTACCACGATATGGCTATAATCACCTGCAAGCGATACCACGAGTTTAGCAACATTTTCAGCCAGTTGATGTTCAAAAGCAGCATTACTTGCGCAAAGCACCTTTGATACACCTGCTACTTTAGCAGCTTGTTCTGCCACGGCTTCACAGCCAAGACCTGCAACTAATACAACAATATCGCCACCGATTTTGCTTGCTGCCGTTACGGTGTTGAGTGTTGCTTTTTTCAGCTCTTTATTGTCATGTTCTGCATATACTAAAATTGCCATGAGATTTTCCTTAATATTTGATAATCGCTATCGTTAAATGACGAATTAAATTGAAGGTAGTTAAATGATTAGATAACTAATAATTAGATAACTTTAGCTTCGTTTCTTAATTTATCGACTAACTCGTCAACCGATTTAACTTTAACACCCGCTTTACGCTCTGCAGGTGGCGTTACTTTTACGATTTGAATGTTACTAGCGGTAGAAACACCATAATCTTCTGGTTTTTTCTCTTCTAATGGTTTTTTCTTCGCTTTCATGATGTTAGGCAGTTTGGCATAACGTGGTTCATTTAAACGTAAATCAGTGGTGATAACCGCAGGTAAAGATAACTGAACAGTTTGTAAGCCCCCATCGATTTCACGTGTTACGTTGACGCTACCACCTTCAACTTTTACTTGTGATGCAAAGGTTGCTTGACCCACGTCTAGTAATGCCGCTAGCATTTGACCTGTTTGGTTGTTGTCATCATCAATCGCTTGTTTGCCTAGTAAAATGATATCGGCAGCTTCAGCTTGTGCAATCGCTTTCAGAATTTTTGCCACTTGTAGTGGACGCACAGTGTCGGTAGTTTCAACTAAAATACCACGATCTGCACCCAGTGCCATTGCACCACGGATTTGTTCTTGTGCTTCTTTTGGTCCGATAGATACAACAACAATTTCAGAGACCACGCCCGCTTCTTGTAGGCGTACAGCTTCTTCAACAGCAATCTCGTCAAATGGGTTTACAGACATTTTAACATTGGTTAAGTCAACACCAGTGTTGTCCGCTTTTACACGAACTTTTACGTTATAGTCAACTACACGTTTAACAGCAACTAATGCTTTCATACGTTCCTCGTTTGTTATATGAATTAAAAAAGGAGGATAAATCCAAGTATCCCCAGTCATGATAAAATGAACATCCTATTCTTGTTAACTTAAACTAGCTTGGTGAGCTAATTTAGCAAGCTAAAAAGAATAGTTATACTGTGAATACTCACAATACCCATTATCTTCGTTAATAATATATGTTGCGATAACTTACCCAACAAATCAAGAAAATCCTATGAATTTTAAGTCATAAAAAAATGGTTGGAAAACATCAAAAATTCTTGAATTTTTCGAATATATCATAACTAAAATAATTAGGGAAATTTTTTAACTAAATATTCAACATACAATGTCTTGTGGTTGATATAAACATTGAACACAAAAAAAACGCGCAAAAAAAAACAACCTATCGTCCGGTTGTTTTTCTTTATTGCAAGCTAATTAAGATAAGCAGTTAATAAACAAACAATTAAGCTTGTAGTTATTATTATTGTGCTTCGATTTGTTCGGCTTGTGGGCCTTTTTGACCTTGGCTCAATACGAAGCTCACACGTTGACCTTCTTTAAGTGTTTTAAAACCTGAACCTTGGATTGCACTGTAATGAGCAAAAACGTCTTGACCGCCATTGTCTTGAGCGATGAAGCCGAAACCTTTGCTTTCATTGAACCATTTTACAGTACCAGTAGCTTTATCTGACATAAAAAATCCTACATTAAAAATTAACTATGTTATCTATAACGCTTGCAATTACTTGGGTAAATACAGGGTGTTATAAATTGTCATCGCCAAAAGTTTGTTAAGTGTATTTTAGCGAATAATCACAGTATAGCCTAGTTTTAGCGTTTCACCTACTATTATTTAAATTTTTTTACCACAAAGTTACAAATAAAAAGGGATTTAAATTGACTTTATTAAGCTAGATTAAAGGCGATAACACCGTTCATCAACATATTGATAAATATCGCAATGCTGGTCACCGTAATCACCAGTGAAAATGATAGGCTATAGTCCATATATTTGATGGGCATACTCATATCATCGACATCTTTAATATCGCCCGCCTGGTCTTTGAGTAGATAAAATCCATAAATCCAACCAAATATGCTATACAGAATATAGGCAAATGGCACGACTTTGGCAATGCTACTAAATGCACCATAATATACGGCGACCACGGATACCATGAGCCACACGGTTTCTAATATGGAGCTCACGCTAAATAACTTTGATTGCGGCAATTTTCCTAAGTTTTTCTTCAAAACTATGGATTCATAGGCAATCAGTAGGGCGACAATTAACGTACCGACCAGATAAATTGCTTGCCAATTTAACGTATAGCTATCCCCCATCAGGTAATTCAAAGGATTTGCCAATGCAGGCAAAGCACTCATACCGCTAAAAGTGTGTAAAAAAGTTGCAGTCGACAACTGCCAAACAGACGCTATATTCAAAACAAATCTCATAAACTTTATATCGATACCCATTATTTTATACTAAAAAACCCTGTCTATGTAACTTTACACAGCGCAGGGTTATTTTGACTTTATTGTTTTTACCAATTGGGTATGATGCCATTGGTAAAACTAACTGGGTGCAAAACTAGTTTTTCTCTTTGTCGATGATCTTACTTGAGGTGATCCAAGGCATCATACCGCGAAGTTTGGCACCTGTTTTTTCGATTTCATGCTCAGCGGTTTGACGACGGCGCGCTGTCATTGATGGATAACCTGACATACCTTCAGCGATAAACATTTTTGCATATTCGCCTGATTGGATACGTTTTAGGGCATTACGCATCGCTTCACGTGATTGATCGTTAATAACTTCTAAACCTGTCACGTATTCACCGTATTCTGCGTTGTTACTAATTGAATAGTTCATATCAGCAATACCGCCTTGGTACATCAAGTCTACAATCAATTTTAATTCGTGTAGACATTCAAAGTACGCCATTTCTGGGGCATAACCTGCTTCAACCAAGGTTTCAAAGCCCATTTTGACCAGTTCAACCGCACCACCACAAAGTACCGCTTGCTCACCAAATAGGTCCGTTTCAGTTTCGTCTTTGAACGTTGTTTCGATGATGCCTGAACGACCACCGCCGACGCCCATCGCGTAAGATAACGCCACTTGTTTGGCTTGACCAGAGGCATCTTGGTAAACGGCGATTAAGTCAGGAATACCGCCGCCTGTGGCAAATTCGTTACGCACGGTATGACCCGGTGCTTTTGGCGCAATCATGATGACGTCTAGGTCTTTGCGTGGTACCACTTGGTTGTAATGGATTGAGAAACCATGGGCAAATGCAAGCGTGGCACCTTGTTTGATGTTTGGCTCAATCACGTCATTGTATAATTGTTTTTGGAATTCGTCAGGGGTCAAAATCATGACTAGGTCGGCTTGCTTGACTGCTTCTTCTACTTCAGCCACTTTTAGACCGGCATTTTCTGCTTTTTTCCAAGATGATGAATCTTTACGAAGACCTACGGTGACATCAACACCGCTGTCTTTTAGGTTCAATGCGTGCGCGTGACCTTGTGAGCCATAGCCGATAATCGCAACTTTTTTGCCTTGGATGATTGATAGATCACAATCTTTATCATAAAAAATGTTCATAACTATTTCCTTGTGTAAAAAACAACTACTATTAAAAGGTTGGTAAATTTAGACGCTGAGGATTTTTTCACCCCGAGCGATACCAATAACACCAGAACGTACTACCTCTAAAATGCGTTCACGTCCCATCAATTCGATAAAGCCGTCCAATTTT
This sequence comes from Moraxella sp. CTOTU47579, assembly GCF_032004885.1. Taxonomy (NCBI): domain Bacteria; kingdom Pseudomonadati; phylum Pseudomonadota; class Gammaproteobacteria; order Moraxellales; family Moraxellaceae; genus Moraxella; species Moraxella sp. CTOTU47579. Next base: position 151,716 of record NZ_DALZOJ010000001.1, on the reverse strand, counting down.
GCGGTGTCACCGACAATTTGAATGGTATAGACATTGGACGTGATATCAACAATACTTGCACGGAAGATATCCGCACAGCGCTTCACTTCTTCACGGTTGCTACCCGTGGCACGCACTTTGATCAGCATGAGTTCGCGCTCAATATGTACACTATCGGTCAGCGTGGTTACTTTAACGATTTCAATCAGCTTGTGCAACTGTTTGGTCACTTGCTCAATCTTATTTTGATCGGTATCTGTGGTCAAGGTCAAACGCGATAAAGTCGGGTCATCGGTTGGCGCGACGTTCAATGTCTCGATGTTGTAGCCACGTTGTGAAAATAAGCCAACCACACGAGACAGTGACCCTGATTCATTTTCCATTAAGACAGAAATTAAATGTTTCATTAGGTACGCTCCCCTTTGGCTAACCACATATCACGCATTGACTGACCTGCTAATTGCATTGGATAAACATGCTCGTTTTTATCGACGAGTACATCGATAAATACTAATCGATCTTTGAGGGATAAGGCATAAGCAAGTTGTTCATCAAGTTTGGCTGGGTCAGTGATTTGGATACCAACATGACCGTAAGCTTCTGCAAGTTTGACAAAATCTGGCAATGAATCCATATAAGAGTGCGAATGGCGACCTTCATAAATCATGTCTTGCCATTGTTTGACCATACCCAACTGGGCGTTGTTAAGATTTAAAATCTTTACTGGTAAGTTATATTGTAAGCAAGTTGATAGCTCTTGGATATTCATCTGAATTGAGCCTTCACCGGTGATACAGACCACATCACGCTCTGGATTAGCAAGTTTGGCTGCCATTGCGTAAGGCAACCCTACCCCCATGGTGCCTAAACCACCTGAGTTTAACCATTGACGCGGCTCATCGTATTTATAGTATAGGGCGGCAAACATTTGGTGCTGACCCACATCAGAGGTGATGATAGCTTTACCATGGGTTAGCTCATATAAGCGCTCAACAACGTGCTGTGGTTTCATGCCATGGCTGTCGTCTTTGTCATAGCGTAGACCATGACGTTTACGCCATTCATTGATTTGCGCCCACCAATCATTTAGCGCGGCTTGGTCAAGCTGTCCGTTATTTTCTGTTAATACGGCGAGCATATCGCTTAGCACATTTTTTACATCACCGACAATCGGGATATGTGCGTTGATGGTTTTTGAGATTGATGCAGGGTCGATATCAATATGGATAATTTTAGCGTTTGGACAGAATTTTTGCGTATTGTTGGTCACACGGTCATCAAAACGCGCACCCACTGCCAAAATCACATCTGAATTGTGCATGGTCATATTGGCTTCATACGTACCATGCATCCCAAGCATACCTAAAAACTGTTTATCCGACCCTGGATAAGCGCCCAATCCCATCAAAGTATTAGTCACAGGCAAATTAAGTAAACGGGCCAATGCGGTTAATTCTGCACTTGCGTTTGACGCAATCACGCCACCACCTGAATATAAAACAGGGCGTTTGGCTGCAATTAAGGTTTCGATGGCTTTACGAATTTGTCCTGAATGACCGCGAACCGATGGTTGGTAAGAACGCATACTGACCGACTCAGGGAAATGATAAGGGAATTTTTCGTTAGGCGCAGTTTTATCTTTAGGTACATCAATCACCACAGGACCTGGGCGACCAGAGCTTGCAATATAAAATGCTTTGCGAACGATTTCTGGGATTTCGCTGGCATGACGTACTTGAAAACTGTGTTTGACGACAGGACGTGACACACCAATCATATCAGTTTCTTGGAACGCATCATCACCGATGAGGCTTGAAGGCACCTGACCTGAGATGATAACCATCGGAATGGAATCCATAAACGCGGTTGCGATGGCAGTAACCGTATTGGTGGCGCCTGGACCTGATGTCGCTAATACCACCCCTGTTTGACCTGTGACACGGGAATAAGCATCTGCCATATGACCCGCTGCTTGTTCGTGACGCACGAGGATGTGCTCAATGCTATCTTGTTTGAACAAAGCATCATAAATATGCAACACGGCGCCGCCTGGATAGCCAAAAATGTATTCGACACCTTCGTCAATTAGCGCTTGCACCAGCATTTCTGCACCAGACATCATCACAGGTTCACCTGCTGAGGCTTTGGCGGTTTTTTTGTCAAAATTGGGTGCAGCGTGAGCCGTTTGGTTTTCTCCCGTCATATTGGGAGCTTGGGTAGTTTGAGTCACTGTCATCACCTTTTATGGTCGTCTTCAAAAATGATACTGGGAAGTTGTTTTAGATAAAAATTGCTAAATGATTAGCAAGAATCTTCAACACTGCCATAAGGTAACAGTGAACAAATCAGACGAGGGCAAAAAGCATGATAACCAAAAAAGAAAGCATCACAAAAATTACGTAATGTATAAATTGATGGCTACTTTTTGTCTTTGTTGACCGATAAGTCAGGGTTGTTAGATTCTTTTGTTTAGATTCATAAACAACAACAACGGTAAAAAATGCTCTCATCCAATTGTAGAGCCTAATCAGCGGATAGCGCCAATTAGCTTAGATTTTACCAATTAGTAACCAACGATAATTGTTACTAACGACCAGTAGAGGACTTATGATGTGAGTTTTTTTAACACTTGTCAATAAAAAAAAGCTACTAGGATTTATAACTTTTAGTTATAGATAAATGAATTGTCTGAAGCTTGATTTTAAGGCTTGGTTTTAAGGATTGATAAACTTTAAAATCTCAGACTGATTGAGCCAGTCATTTTTAGAAAATTACCTTTAGGAAATTAAACGATTATCTTGTCGAAATTTACTGCTAAAAGCTATCAAGCTGTGATAGGCTATCGCATAATTTTCTCGTTTCTTGCATAGGAAAAACAATGTTAAAGCCACTGTTTTTGTTATCACTCATGTTATCACCATTCGTTATGGCGAGTTCAAATGCAGCAACTTATTACAAGTGGACTGACAAAAATGGTGTACCGCATTATAGCCAATATGCGCCGACCAATGGTGTTAATCTGCGACAAGTGCAAGTAGTTAATACCCGTGAACTTGGACCTAGTAGTCGTGCACCTGCGACAGCTGGCAATAGCACAGGTGCTGCATCAGGTGTATCACCAACGCTGACCGCCGATCAAAAACGCGCTGCTGAACTTGAAGCACAAAATCAGCAACTCAAAAAACAGCAAGATGCGGAGCGCTGTAAAGCCTTACAAAGTACCCTTGCCAACCTGAATCAAGGCGGGCGCGTCTATGAGATGGATAATAAAGGTGAACGTAAATATTTAGATGGTCGTGAAATTGAGCTACGCCGTCAGCAAGTCGCGCAAACAGTGAGCCAATACTGTAAATAACTTTGAATGCTATATGACTTTAGCATTCAATGAAAATTAAAGTTGTGTAAAGGTTAAAGGTGAGTGAATTCTCACCTTTTTTTTATTGAACCTTCTTAACCTGCCGTGATTTTAATGGTCCGTGATTTGATGGATGATGTCACCGATTGCCGATGCCATGTGATTAGCTTGCAGCGCATATTCCCCCATTTTTTCTGCTAACGTATCACCTGCTTTGGCATGTATGAGCACGGAGGTTAGCATGGGTGCGGCAATCGCTTGCCCCAATAAGCCCGCCATCAGACCTGCCAAGCAGTCGCCCATGCCAGCCGTTGCCATACCGGCATTACCCAAGCCGCAAATATCAATACTGTCTCGTTCAAGACAGTCTCGTTCAAGCACAATCGTTTGTGCCCCTTTGATAAGCCAATTGCCCCCATAGTGGTGAGCCAATGCCTGAATTGCGCTGATTTTGTTTCGATCGATGTCGGCATAGGGTTGATTGAGCAAACGTCCTGCTTCCGCTGAATGCGGTGTTAGATAAAACCGTTGGTTTGACTGCCCCAATCGTGGTTGAATTGGCGCATTTAAACCGTCACTCGTGCCTGCCCAATCTGCCAAATGGTATAAACCATCGGCGTCAATGACACATAGTTTCTCTGATTGTTTGATCGCCGTAAGATACTGGTTAAATAACTCTAACGTTACTTTATCTCTACCCAAACCCATGCCGATGGCAACCACATCCACCGCGTTAATCAGCTCGATGACGCTAGCGATATTGTGTAAATCCGCGGTCATGGCATTGGGCAAAGCGGTGACAATGGCTGAATGAAAATCACGATGACAGGCAACGGTGACTTTGCCTGCACCACTGCTCAATGCCGCACTGGCGGCCAATATCGCCGCCCCTGCCATGCCATGCCCATCCTGTAGCCGATTGCCACCGATGATGAGTACATGACCATACGTACCTTTATGACTCACCTGCTGACGTTGTGGCAAGTTAGGTAGCGTGCAATGTAACAAGATGCTTGATTGCTCAACAGGGAGCAAAGGCACATCGATAACGGTGCCAACATAATCTTTACTATCCCCGATATGCAGTCCGACTTTTCGCCCGATTAAACAAAGTGTCTTGTCTGCTTTAATCGCAATGTCATCGTACACTTCGCCCGTAGCGGCATTAAGTCCGCTGGGTACATCGATGCTGATGACTTGACAAGCGTGAACTTGCTTGCGGTATTGATTAATCCAATTGATGATTGTCTGATAATCATCGCTAGGCTTGCCATCGAGTCCAATCCCCAACAACCCATCAATCACCACATCATACTGATAGCTTAAACCAAGCTCATAGAATGGCTGTAAAAATGCTGTCAACGTCAGATATTTTGCCGCATTTGCACAGTTTGACTGGTACAGGTGCTTTGCTGTTTGGCTGTCGAGGGTAGTAGGCGCTGCGACTTGTACTACAGTAACTGACCAATTTGGGCAAAGCTGATTGACATAATGCGCCACCAACCAAGCATCGCCGCCATTATTACCCGCGCCTGCCACTACCAATACCGATTTTTGAGGGTGACTGCTTTTTTGAAGGTGATTGCTTTTTTGAGGGTGACTGCTTTTTTGATTGCTACTTTCCTGCTTGATGATGTGTGCAAGTTGCCATGCAGCTTGTTGCATTAAGGCAAAACTGTCATTTTTGCTAAACCAGTTTTTTTCAATGTCATAAATTTGTTTGGGGGTATATAAGGCAATGGCGTTTTGCATCACCGTATTTTTATCCGTCTGTGCATTACTTTGCATAAGATGATCCAATGATGTGGTAAATGTTTATTTTGCTATAATAGCATTTTAATTTTATCTGGTTGTTGGCATGTTGGACACTACAAACGAACTTAATGCACTCAAGGGCTGGATAAAGGCGCAAGCCAAGGCGTTGGGGTTTGCTGATTGTGGCTTTGTCCATCCCGCCAATCCCATATTTAGCAAACAGCTTGATGCCTTGCAAACTTGGCTAGCACAAGGTAAACATGGCGATATGCTGTTTTTTGAAGACAATCATGATAAACGTGCTAACCCTGCCCTGTTAGTTGACAGGACGCAAAGTATCATTAGCGTGCGTTTAGATTATTTGGTCACGCCGCCGCCCAAACGCAGTGTGCCAGACAACGAGCGCCCCAACTCAGCGATTATTGCCCGCTATGCTCGTGGGCGTGATTATCATAAAACCATGCGAGGGTTATTAAAAACCCTAGCCAGACTGATTCAAGACAAACTAACCACCGATTATCCGCAATATGCCAACGACTTTGTATTTCGTCCCTTTAGTGACTCCGCGCCTATATTTGAGCGCGCGTTGGCTGAGCAAGCAGGTTTGGGCTGGACAGGCAAACACACCTTGCTGATTCACCCACAAGCGGGGTCATTTTTTGTGTTGGGGGAATTATTCACCAGCTTGCCTTTGGCAGAGGATAAAAAGCAAATCGAAACCACATTATCGCATTGTGGCAGTTGCCGTGCTTGTATTCATGTGTGCCCTACCCATGCCATCCGCAAAACACCCACCGGACATTATGATGTCGATGCACGGCTGTGTATTTCGTATTTAACCATTGAATTAGATGGCAAAATCCCTGTAGAACTTCGTCCCAAAATTGGCAATCGCATTTTTGGCTGTGATGATTGTCAGTTGATTTGTCCTTGGAATAAATTTGCCAGATTAGCGACGATTGAGGATTTTAATCCCCGTCACCGTTTAGATGAGGTGTCATTGCTTGAGTTATGGGCGTGGGATGCACAGGATTTTTTGACAAAAACTGAAGGCTCGCCGATTCGCCGCACTGGCTACGACAATTTTATGCGCAATGTGGCGGTAGCCTTGGGTAATGCGCCGTTTAGCCAAGCAATTATTGACAAATTGCAACAAAAACGCCCCATGCTAAGCGAGAACACACAAGAACATATTGATTGGGCGACCCAGCAACAACTTAATAAAAGTTAAAATGACGAGTTGGGTTGTTGTAAAAAGGCGATTTCCTCGTCACTCGATTGTCTACCCAAAATCGCATTGCGGTGCGGATAACGCCCAAATCTCTCAATAATGGCTTGATGCTTATATTCAAACGCTAACGTATCGGCACTGGCGTATTTTTTAAACAGTGGCAACGCCTGCTGATGAATGGTTGCCGATTCTGCATGCATAAAAGGCATTAAAGCAAAATTGCGTTCGTCTTGATTCAACTTGTCAAAATCTGGCTGTTTGACGATTTCTTGTGCCAATACTAACGCCATGCCATCTTGGGCAAAAGCCTGTGGAGAATCTCGAAAAATATTGCGCGAAAACTGGTCCAATACAATGATTTCTGCCAGTCGCCCTTTTGTACTGGCTCGCCAATCCCCTAACTCGCCTCGTTTGGCTTGCTCAAGTGTGGCTAAAAATTTAGCCGTTACGGTTTTATCAAAATCCTCATCTTTGGCAAACCAAAATGGCTTGGTATTTTGCTGCAACCAAAAATCTAATACCTTTTTAGCGTCCGCTGATAAGGGTTGCGCTGCTACCTGTGATTGATTGGTCATTTGCTTTCCTTTTGTAGGGTAATTATAGTGACTTGTCGGGTAATGATAGTGACAAATTTTGCTAAACAAGCGCGATTTACCTATAATGTGGCACAAATTTAGATTGAGAACAACCATGTATCCTTTTTTACGACTGGGCACCCATGCCATCAAAAGCGCGATTAAACAAAAGCAAGGTCATTCGCTTCAATTAACCGATACCAGCGAAATCACCTTGACTGCTAATATCAACGATATTGACAATTTTTTTGAAATGAACAACGGGCGTATTTTTACGCTGTTTGATTTGGGGCGAAACGATCTTGCCATTCGCTCTGGGCTTGCCAAAAAATTATTCAAGCATCGCTGGGGGCTGGTGGTCGCTGGTAGTACCATCCAATATCGTAAGCGTGTTCGTTTATTTGATAAGGTCACCATCAAAACCCGATTGATAGCTGTTGATGAGCGCTGGTTTTATATCGAGCAAAGCATGTGGGTCAAAGGTCAGCCGACTTGCTCTGCGCTGCTGCGCACTGGTATCACCAACATCGTGACTGGCAAGGTTTTGCCGACTGAGCAAGTGCTCAGCGCATTGGATTATCAAGATATCAATATGCCACCTGATGACTGGGTCAAAGCTTGGTCGGACGCCGATAAAATCCGCCCATTTCCTAAAGCCAATGTCCACCTTACCAAAGATTCTGCTATCACCGAGTAACCCATAAATGCCTTTAACTTTAGATGATTTTGATTATCAACTGCCCGATGAACTTATTGCCCGCTATCCGTTAGCGGTGCGCTCCGCCTCTCGACTGCTGTATTTGCCTGCCCATGGTCAACCCAAAGACCAACAATTTGTGGATTTGCCAGAGTTGTTAAATAGTGGTGACTTGGTGGTGTTTAATGACACCAAGGTCATGAAAGCAAGGCTGTTTGGGCAAAAAGCCAGTGGCGGCGCGGTCGAAGTATTGGTCGAACGTATTTTGCACGATGATGTTACTATGAGCCAAAAGCACACCGCTTTGTGTCATGTACGCGCCAGCCGCAGCCCAAAAGAGGGGCAAACGCTGAGCCTTGCCGATGGTAACATCCATGCCACGGTAATGGGGCGTGAAGACAATTTATTTTTGCTAGCGTTTGACCAACCGATATTGCCTGTGCTTGAGCACTATGGTGAACTGCCGATTCCGCCCTATTTTGAGCGCCATGCCGATGACAATGACGAAACCCGTTATCAAACGGTATTTCATGACCCAACCAAACTTGCCAGCGTAGCCGCACCGACCGCAAGCTTGCATTTTGATGACAATGTATTGGCTGCACTCAAGTCCAAGGGCATCAATACCGCCTTTGTCACGTTGCATGTCGGTGCAGGCACATTTGCCCCTGTCAAGACAGAGGATATTTTGCGCCATAAAATGCACTCAGAATATGCTGAGTTGCCCCAAGCGACTGCCGATTTGATTAACCAAACCAAAGCCCGTGGCGGGCAAGTGATTGCAGTCGGTACCACGGTGACACGGGTATTAGAAACGGCGTTTCAAAAAACCGCCAGTTTTGAAAACCCGATGCTATCGGCTTGGTCAGGTGACACCGATATTTTTATTTATCCGTCATTTAGGTTTGGGGTGATTGATAAGCTCATCACCAATTTTCATTTGCCAAAATCCACGCTATTGATGCTGGTGTCAGCGTTTGCAGGCAGTGAGCCCATCAAACAGGCTTATCAGCACGCCATCGAGCAACAATACCGTTTCTTTAGTTACGGTGATGCCATGTTGTTAGATAAAGTAGAATGATGTTAGTAATTTCTCAGCTTGTTAATAAAATGACTGCATTGTCTTTATACCTAATCGTTGGTTTGTGGTTAGCAGTTAGCATTGCTTTTTTTAGTACGCTTAAATCTGCAGTTATGATTTTAAACTATCCAATTCCTGCTAAAACTGAACTTTTTCACTCGCAAGGTACGGCTAAATTCACCCCTTATCAACAAATCAACAGCAAACTTATCTATTTGCCAAATATGGCGGTGGTATCAGAAAATACTTTACGATTTTATCAATGTCCATTCACACCTTATATTCAAGATTGTTTGCATAACTATTTACCTTTAGAAAATCAAACAGTTAGCCTTGATTGGGCATCATTACAAAAAACATCGCAAGTCGATGCCACACGTCTTTTATACGAACTTTCAATCGATGGCAAAGTAATTTATGATTATGCCGATGCAGTCAAGCATATTGAACACAGAAAAAAGCAATCGCTTTGGGTGGTGATTATTTATGCGGTTAGCACGTTTTGTGTTTTGTCTTACCTGTTATTTTTTATTACTATTGATATTAGAAAAACTAAAAATTAATAGCATTTTCAGCCACGTAAGTTAATGGTATAATACCGCCTTTTAGCAAAACTTACTAAAGCAAAATATGCAATTCACCTTACATAAAAACGCTACAGGCGAGAGCCGTGCTCGCCGTGGTACGGTTCATCTCGCTCATGGCGATGTGCAAACCCCTGCCTTTATGCCTGTCGGCACTTACGGCACCGTCAAAGGCATGCTGCCGCGGGATATCCACGAAATCGGTGCCGAAATCATCTTGGGCAATACCTTTCATTTGTGGCTGCGCCCAACGACCGATGTCATTGACAAATTTGGCGGGTTACATGACTTTATCGGTTGGAACAAGCCGATTTTAACCGATTCGGGTGGTTTTCAAGTTTTTAGTCTGGGCGCAATGCGTAAAATCAAAGAGGAAGGTGTGCATTTTCGCTCGCCGATTGATGGCGCAAAAGTATTTTTATCCCCCGAAATATCAATGCAAATTCAATACTCACTGAACTCAGACATCGTCATGCAGTTTGATGAATGCACGCCCTATCCTGCAACGCCTAGCGAAGCGGATACATCGCTTGAATTATCGCTGCGTTGGGGCGAGCGCTGTAAAAATGAGCATGAAAAACTGGGTAATAAGAATGCTTTGTTTGGTATTATCCAAGGCAGTATGTATCGCAACCTTCGTGAAAAATCCTTAGAAGGTCTATTAAATATTGGGTTTGATGGCTATGCCATTGGCGGGCTGTCAGTCGGTGAGCCAAAAGAAGAAATGATGGCGGTGCTTGATTACTTACCCGATGATATGCCAGCCGACAAGCCCAGATACTTGATGGGTGTGGGTAAACCTGAAGATATCGTGGAAGCGGTACGCCGCGGTGTTGATATGTTTGATTGCGTGATGCCAACACGTAATGCACGAAATGGTCATTATTTCACCACTTTTGGCGCGGTTAAAATTAAAAATGCGGTGCACCGTTTTGATCAAAGTCCGCTTGATAGCGAATGTGATTGTTATACTTGTCAGAATTTTAGCCGCGCCTATTTGCATCATTTGTTCAAGTGCAATGAAATGCTATCGGCACAGTTGGGCACCATACACAATTTGCGTTACTATCAGCGCTTGATGGCAGATATCCGTCAGTCCATTGAAGATGATAAGTTTGATGCGTTTGTCGATACTTTTTATCAGCAGCAAAACTTACCAAAACCTGATTTGCATTTGACATAAAAACCACCTAAAAACACATAAAAAAAGAGCCGATTTGGCTCTTTTTTACTTTTTATAAGCTGCTGTGGATACGCTAAATAGCAACGCTATCCTTCCTTACTACCTTATCTTACCACGTTATCTGACTAAGCCACGTTCACTATGAATCAGGGAATCCAATAGCAATTGTACCAAAGGTTCTTGGGGTAATAGCTGCTCGCTCACCGCGACAATGGCTTCTTCCTTGGTCAGTCCTGAACGGAAAATCACCCGATAAGCCTGGCGTAGATAATCAATAGTCTGCTTTGACCAACCTTTGCGGCGCATGCCTTCGATATTAAGACCATGGCTTTTGGCAGGGTTGCCCGATACCATATTAAAAGCCGCAACATCTTTTAAAATCAAGCTTGCACCACCAATCAAACTATAATCATCAATACTACAAAATTGGTGAATACCTGAATTACCACCGACAATCACATGGTTACCGATGCGGACATGCCCTGCAATCCCCACATTATTAGCCACAATGTTGTCGTTGCCAATTACGCAATCATGCGCAATATGGGTATTGACCATAAACAGATTACGGCTACCAACGCGTGTGATGCCTTTATCTTGTACCGTGCCGCGATGAATACTACAGGCTTCGCGAATGCGATTGTCATCGCCAATTTCTAGCCACGTCTCCTCGCCTTGGTATTTGAGATCTTGGCAGTCTTCGCCAATGCTAGCGAATTGAAAAATCTGGTTACGCTCACCGATACGGGTAAACTTGCTAATGACGACATGGGGGTGAAGCACGGTCTGTGCCCCAATTGTGACATGTTCACCAATAATGCAATACGGCCCTATCTTGACCGACGGGTGTATCGTTGCAGTGGCATCAATAATCGCCGTTGGGTGAATCGTCATGAAAAATCCTTATACGAGCCTACTATTCAAGAAGAACTAAATACATCAAAAATAACTAAATATATAGATTTAGCTGAAACCATAGGCAAAGCTAACTATGAACAGCAGGTTAAAATAAAAACGACATTATAGCATTTTTACTAAAGTATGCCATTTTTATCAAGGATTTTGCTTAACTTAAACAGATTTTATCGTTATAGCTTACTCAAACGCGCCTTATTCAAGCCATGTAAAAATGACGTTAAAGTCATGACTGGTGATATTGGGTACGCTGCTCTGCAATGGTGATTTCTGCACTGGCTGCCAATTCATCGCCCACGCACGCTGTACAACTAAATTTATAGATACTGTGACGCTCCATGGTTTTTTCGGCACGTAAAATGAGCTGATCACCGGGGATGACTTGACGTTTAAAACGCACTTTATCGACCCCAGCGAAGAGATAAATATAGCCATCTCTTGGTTTGACATTTTTGCTGATAAAACCCAGTACACCCGCTACCTGCGCCATCGCTTCAATCATTAAGACACCTGGCATGATAGGCTCTTCAGGAAAGTGACCATTAAAGAAAGGCTCGTTGATGGTGATGTTTTTAACACCGGTAATCCACTCATTGGGTTTTACCGCAGTGACTCTGTCTAATAGCATAAAAGGATAACGGTGAGGCAGATAATCACGTAACACAACGGCATTGAGAGGTAATGTCACCCCAAGCTGTGCAAGGCTAGCGATGTCTTCATCAATCAACTTATCAAAATCCATGGATATATCCTTTATACTTTTAAATCATCTTTATCAAAAAAATAGACTTGTGAAAAACAACCATTGTAACGGTTTTAAGATTGAGTTTACAGTTGTTTTCTCAAATTATTTGATGGATAAAGGTAACGATTAACTTTTTGGTTTGCCAAGTTGCTTAAAATTAATATAGGCTCTTTTCCATAAGCTATTGGGCATCACTGGCATGCCTGAAGAATATACACCCGGTTGGTGAATCGATTTGGTCACCATCGTCATGCCAGTAATCGTGACATCATCACAAATTTTGATATGACCTGCAAAACCTGATGCGCCACCAATCATACAGCGTTTACCAATTTCTGTACTGCCAGCAATCCCCACGCATGCTGCAATCGCCGTGCCAGCACCAATGCGCACATTGTGGGCAATTTGCACCAAATTATCGATAATGACATGATTACCGATAACCGTATCATTCAGCGCGCCGCGATCGATACAGGTATGGCTGCCTACGCTGACATGATCGCCCAGTATCACTCGCCCCAATTGGTGAATTTTTTGCCACCCTGCTTCATCTGTACTGCCTTTAGGAGCAAAGCCAAACCCGTCATTGCCAATGCTGGCATGACTATGCAAGCTGACATGTTTACCCAGTACACAATCATGCCCGATGTACACATGCGGCGCAATTAAGCTACCTTCGCCAATCACGACATTGGGCTGAATATTGACTTGGGCCTCAATCTTGACGTCATCACCAATGACGCAGTTATCACCGATTTGGCTATACGCCCCAATACGCACGTTGTCGCCCAATTGCAGATTGTTACCCAAAATGGCAGTCGGATGAATCAAACAATGTGATAAATTAGGGTTGACTGTCTGATGATACGCTTGCGTCGGTTCAAACAATGCTGTCAGTTTGGCATACGCGGCATAAGGTGATTTGACCACGATGGCAACGCTATGGCTTGGGCTTTTTTCCTGTAAGGATGCGGGGACTAGCACAGCGCCAGCACCCGTGGTTTGCAATTTTGATTCAAATAGAGGATTGGCGATAAACGTGATATCGCTGTCGGTGGCATCCTCAAGAGAGGCGATTTTGGAAATTTGTTTCTGCAAATCTTGGTCGGTTTGCGCATCCCCTTGGTCAATGACGTCACTACCTAAAAAATCCAAAATTTGTGTGAGGGTGAACGCCATTTAATTACTCCAATCGTTTGCTTAAAATTTGCCTTAATTTTACACAGAAAATAAAAAACGCAATAGTCGAATATTGCGTTTTTGCTAAAACCTCTAAGCTTAAAAAATATTATTTTACTTGATCGTTAATCGCTTTGGTAAAATCTGCCGTTACGTCCCATTCAGGTTTGACATAACTAACCGTTCTATCACGATTATCAATCAGCACATCAATATTTTTTTGACGCACAATAGTTTCTTTAATGGCTTGGATTTTGGGGGCAATTCGCTGCATCACTTCTGACTCATTGGCATCAATGATGGACTGGATTTGACTGGCAACCTGTTCATAGTTTTGTAGGTTGGTTTGAATTTGCTTACGCAAATCATCCTTTTGTGCTTGGGTCATCTGAGCATTTTGCGTGGCGTATTGTTTTTGCAAACGCTCAATGGTGGCTTTGTAGCTATCAAGCTGCTGCTGCTTTGGTTTGACCGCCGCTTGCACCACGCCAATTTTGGTTTTGGCGATGTTAGTATTGTTAATGGCAACTTGGGAATTCCAAACCGCAACGGTATTGGCAAACACTGGCATTGCCAATACACTTAAAATACTTGCTGTGGCTAACTGAGTGATTATTTTCATATACATAGACCTTTTAGAATGTACGTCCAATTTCGAACTGTACATTGTCGACTTTATCTTTATCTTTATCATTGAGCGGAACGGCATAGCTTAATGAGATTGGACCAATTGGGGTAATCCAAGTGAAGCCTGCACCCGCGCTAAAACGCATGTTATTGTCTTTTTCATTTAATAGCGATACGGTATTGCCATTCACTGTGACTTTTTGGTCATATTTATTGGTGGTGTCAAACACTTGTGCCCCTTCAACAAATAACACGGGACGGATTTGGTCTGCCCAATCGCCTTTAAACGGCATCGGCAAGATTAATTCAGTACCCACTTGCGCGAGTGCATTACCGCCAATCTCTTCTGGGTAATTATCGACCCCATTATAATTCTTCACTGGGTAATAACGCTTACTGGTAGGGCCTAAAGTGGCATTCTCATAACCACGCACTGAGCCATAACCCCCTGCAAAGAAGTTTTTCCAGAAAGGTAAATCGTTACCATATCCTAACTTGGTATAACCGCGTAGTACGGTATTTTTTAGGAATGGTCGATAGTAGTTGCCTTGATAGACCAGTTTTTGGTAAGTGGCATCACCAAAAGCCAGTTCCAAATTGACGTTATGTGACATACCTTTGGTTGGAAAACGTCCACGGTCAAGCGTGTTCATATTCCAGCCTAAATTTAGGCTAGCCGTATTAAATGGGTCTGATTCGAATGATTCATTGCCATCAGAGTCTGAACCTACTTGCAGATTACCCTCGTCTTTTAAGTACTGATAGTTTGATACCGCTAACAAAGCGCCTGCTTTGATTTTGGTACTATCAAGTGTGAGACCAGCACTTAAACTCTTATTTTCATCAATCGGGTAGCTAAAACCTAAGGTGCCACCATACGAGTCTGTTACATAGTTTGAAATGTTTTTTCTGTCATATTTGGTTTTGCGTGTATAGATACTGGCACTTTGCGATATCCCATCTGGGGTAAAGTACGGGTTGGTATAGCCCAAATTATAACTATCTAACGTCTGAGAACGCGATAACGAAATATTGACCTGATTACCTGTACCCAAAAAGTTAGATTGACTTAAACCTGCTTGGAAAGTGATACCACCACTTTGTGAATAACCAGCCGCAATGGTACTAGTACCTGATGGTTGCTCCTCTACTGCAACATTGATATCTACCTGATCGGGGGTGTTGGGGACAGGTTTGACATCCATGTTGACAGTTTTGAAGAAGCCTGTACGCATCAAACGCGTGCGCGACAAATCGATTTTTTCATTGGCGGCCAATGCGCCTTCCATTTGGCGCATTTCTCGGCGCAATACTTCATCTGCGGTTTTATTATTGCCGGTAAAATTGATACGGCGCACATACACAGGACGCACAGGATCAATAAAGAAATCGACATCTACCGTGCGAGTGTCCTCATTGATACGGGGCACTGGGCGGATTTGGGCAAAATAGTAGCCATCGTTACCATACAGTGTGCCAAGATTTTGTAAAGTTGTCGTCATTTGACGTTGTGAATAACGCTCACCTGGCTTAAATGCTACTTGCTTACGAAGCTTGTCGGTATCGTAGTTGGGCGTACCCATAAAGTTGACATTACCAAATTTATATTGCTCACCTTCAGTAAGATTGAGCTCAATAAACACTTTGTCTTTTTCTGGACTTAAATTAATGGTGGCATCATTGATGGTGAATTTGACGAAGCCCGCGTTTTGGTACATGGCGGTGACATTTTCTAAACTTGCCGCAAGCTTTTCTTTGGCATAGCGGTCAGATTTGCTAATCACATTGATCCATGAGCTTTCTTTGATGCTCATCGCCTGTCTGATTTCTTTGTCGCTAAAATGTTTGTTACCAATTACCTTGATATCGACAACACGCGCCGCTTTACCTTCAACAAAATTAAATTTAAGCGCAACGCGGTTATTGTCTAAGGGCGTTTGGGTCACATTAACTTCGCTATTATAATAACCTTGCTGATTATATTGCTGTTTTAGCTCATTTTGCACTTGCTCAACTGTCGCCTGTTTTAGCACATTGCCTTCTACGATGCCAATACGTTTTAGGCCTTCGGTCAATGCTTCTTTTGGAATGAGTTTATTACCGTCATAAGTGACATTTGCGATAATTGGGCGCTCTACCACGTCAAATACCAACTTATTGCCTGATTGGGAGGCTTTAACGTCTGAGAAATTGCCAGTTTCATAGAGGGCTTTGATACTAGCTGCGATATTGGCATCGTTTGCTACTTCACCGGTATTGACAGCAAGCACTGGATAGAGGTTATCAGCGGATACCCGTGTCAATCCATTAAATTGAATATCACTCACGGTAAAATTTGCCGCTTGTGCATACGAGGTAACGAGTGCTAACGGTGCAACCAAAAATAACGCTGAATTTCGCATATAACTTGTTTCCGAATTGACGACTGCCCAAAGATAATGCATGAAACCTGCCATCTTTAACTATCTAAAATTAGTTATCCAAAGATCATTATCTAGGTTTGATAATCTAAATTTGGTAATCTAAGTTTAGTCCGCTAAAAATAACAAATGCTATCAAAAAGGGTGACTTGATTAAACTTCTAGTAATAGTTTGTCTTTGATGTGTAGCTTGTATTATCAAAGTACAAGAGATCCGTAAATAAATTTTACTGGCATAAGGTAAGCTAAATTTTGCGTAAAGTCTAGCGAAAAAACAAAACTACAAATCAATATTTTAGCCAAATTTGGGTCGGTTAAAACAAGCGTGAGATATCGTTACCAATCGCCAACAGCATGAAACCTGCAAGCAAAACTAAACCAATATTCATTCCCATCATTTGTATTTTCTCCGGCATGGATTTACCAAAAATAGCCTCATAGGCATACATGACAATATGACCGCCATCAAGCACAGGTACGGGTAATAAATTGAGCACAGCAAGGCTTAAACTGATAATCGCCATAAACGACAATACCGCTTCCCAACCGATGCTAAAGCTTTGATTGGCGACTTTGGCAATGGTAATGGGACCTGATAGGTTCTCTACCCCAATGGTGCCGGTCAACATTTTACCCATGGATTTGAGGGTCATGGCACTTAAATTGACAGTTTGATGCACGGATTTTTCGACCGCTTGGATGGGGGTATATTGAATGGTTTTTATATACTCAGGTGGCGGTGCAACCTTAGATGCTGCGGCCGCTGCGCCAATTTGTCCAAATCGATTGCCCATCGTATCTTTTTTTGCTTGTGGCATGACTTTTAAGGGGATGATTTTGCCCTGGCGCTGTACTTCAAGCGTTAATAACTGCTCGGGGCTAGATTTGACAACTTGTGAAAACGCCAGCCAATCGCTCACTGGTTGACCATTGACACGGGTGATGGTATCACCGACTTGCAGACCTTGACGCGCGGCAGCGCTATTTGGGACAATTTCACCGACCACCGCCGGAATTTTTGGTTGCCACGGAATCGCGCCTAAACTATCAATGGGGTTGGTTGCTTTACCCGCTTCTACTTTCATAAAGCGCTGTATCGGCACGGCAACATTGGTTTGACCTTGCGCGCCATTCACCGTTAAATTAACTTGTCCCGACTCGCCCATGCGATCGGCTAACGCATAGTTAATATCCTGCCAACTTTGGATGGGTTTATTATCGACCGCAACAATTTCGTCACCAACTGTGAGACTGGTTTGACTGACAGGTGAATTGGGCAAAATACTGCCGACTTTGGTCGCCAATACTTGGGTTGGTGTGATAAATAGCAGCCAATACAAAAAAATCGCAATTAGTAAGTTCATCACCGGACCTGCTGCGACGATGGCGATTTTTTTCCAAGGTTGTTGGGTATTAAAGGCTAAATGACGTTCAGCTGGATTGACTGTGCCTTCTCGCTCATCGAGCATTTTGACATAGCCGCCAAGCGGAATCGCAGAAACCGCATAATTAATCCCAGTTTTTTTACTTGTCCAGCTTAGCAGCTTTGGACCAAAGCCAATTGAATAGGTCAATACCTTGACACCGCATAGCCGAGCGACAATGTAATGCCCCCACTCATGTAGTGCCACCAAAGGTCCTAGTACCACAATTGCAGCTAAAACGGTCAAGATGAAATTCATGGCTATCCTTTTGACAAAATCACAGGCTAAAAATAATTTAACTATCGTTATGTTAATAAGTTATGAAGTCATTTTTAACGATTATCAACCAGTGTTGCCAACTATTTTTAAGCTTTTTTAAGCACTGTTTAAACATTTAAATCGGCAATACATTGGTGTGCTTGTTCGCGGCTTAGTTTATCGACCGCCAAAATCGCTTGCAATGACCCAATCGGCTGTTTTTCAGCTTGCAATAGCACTTTTTCATTGATATCGGCAATATCGGTTAAACAGATGTCACCATTTAAAAACGCTTGAACGGCTATCTCATTACTGGCATTCAAGGCGATACACGCATAGCTTCCTTGTTGCATGGCTTGATAAGCCAACCCAAGGCATTTAAACTTTTCTAAATCAGGTCGGACAAAATTTAAGCCACTTAACTTAAAAATATCTAATCGTTCCACCCCACTGCTGATACGATCAGGGTATGCCATAGCATGGGCAATGGGGGTACGCATATCAGGACTGCCAAGCTGGGCTAAAAAACTACCATCGTTGTATTCAACCATAGAGTGCACGATGCTTTGCGGATGAATGACCACTTCAATCTCAGAGACTGGCATATCAAATAAAAAACTTGCTTCAATCAGCTCCAAGCCTTTATTCATCATGGTAGCACTATCTACTGATATTTTTTGCCCCATGGACCAGTTCGGGTGCTTGACAGCCTCTGCAACGCTGGCGCGTTTCATATCATCGAGTGTTTTGTGTAAAAATGGTCCACCTGAGGCAGTTAACCAAAGCTTTTTAATACCATGGTTATCATCATGAATGGCATTGCGCTGTTGTTGCACCGCGGTAGGCAAACATTGAAAAATGGCATTGTGCTCACTATCAATTGGGAGCAATTTGGCATTTGACTGTTTGACGGCTTTAATCATCAGTTCACCTGCCATCACTAATGCTTCTTTATTGGCAAGCAAAATCGTTTTACCCGCGTTCGCCGCTGCCAGCGTTGATGGCAAGCCTGCAGCACCGACGATAGCCGCAACCACCATGTCCACTTCTGCTAGTGTGGCAAGCTCAACTAAACCTTGCTCACCAATCAAAATCTTGCAGTTTAGATGAGCGTCGCTGAGCATCTGCGCAAATGTTGCTTCCTTTTCTTTGGCAACACAAACATAAGTTGGCTTAAATTGCTGACAAATACTCAACAGTTTATCGAGC
The DNA here is from genome assembly GCF_032004885.1 of Moraxella sp. CTOTU47579. Classification (NCBI taxonomy): domain Bacteria; kingdom Pseudomonadati; phylum Pseudomonadota; class Gammaproteobacteria; order Moraxellales; family Moraxellaceae; genus Moraxella; species Moraxella sp. CTOTU47579. The sequence continues at coordinate 132,499 of NZ_DALZOJ010000001.1, read as the reverse complement.
CGCGAAAACCCTGTCACCCCGACCACGTTATACAAATCAGGATGCTGACTGACGACCGATAGTGTACTATCGCCGATAGAGCCAGTTGTGCCCATAATAGCAATGTTTTTTTGCGGTATAGTGTGAGTTGAAGATAGCATTACAATGACCTAGTAAGTTGGGGCAGACGGCGGTTAAACCTAACATTTTACGTTTACAGCGGCAAATTGCCACTGTGATAAGCATATTAACACGCGAGAAGATTTTTAAGCATCAATCAACAAGCAGTTGCGCAAAAAAAGATTGAATGAAACACAAGCTTGCATTGATTAGTGAATTAAACAAATTGATATTGGCTAGATTGGTATTGAACAGATTAATATTAAGCAGATGTGAAAATTTTTGAAAGCTAAACCCAATGTAGCATTAAATTAAGCCGTAAAATTTCATCGCCCAAAATCCCAACGCAAAAATTGGCACGGCTGAAAGCTGCGAATCAATACGATCAAGAATGCCCCCATGCCCTGGTAATAATGCCCCGGCATCTTTGACGCCTGCATGGCGCTTTAGCATACTTTCAAATAAATCACCGAACACGGACATGATGATAGTGAGCAACGATAACAGCAAAAACAATCCAATAGCCGTCATCGACCAATCGTTTAACAACCCAAACGATACGCCAATCACCACAAGCGTACCCGTGGCAAGTCCACCAAGTAAGCCTTCCACACTTTTATTGGGTGAGACGTGCGGGGACATTTTGCGTCTACCAAGTTTTCGTCCGACAAAATAAGCACCGCTATCCGCGCACCACACCAATACAAACACATATAGCAGCCACCAAGCTGAAAGTGACCACAGATAATACATCGCAGTAATGGCGGATGACAGTATAATCATACCGATGATGTACAAATGCTTACCATACCAAGCTTGCGTATTGTTGGGATAATGGCGAATCCAGCCAATCGCTAGCAACCAAATCAGCGCGGCAACCAGCCAAAAAAACACCCAAGCGGTTATGCTGCCAGTTAGCTTTGCCATCACCAATAACAAACTGACAATCGCTAACACCATAAGGCTATATATATAATCGATTGGTTTGGCAGGTTTGGTCGGGATTTGGGTGGTAGGCGGAATATAATTGTCGGGATTTTGGTGAAATGATGGCATGAGCTTTGACCACTCAAAAGCCCCAAAACCTGCACCCACTAACAATAGCGGCAACATCAAAATAGGCTCGCGGGTAGCAAACATCGCAACGCCAACAATCACTAATAAAATAATGGCGGTTCTAATGCGTTCCCACATGACAATTCCTATTGATTAATTAAAAGCCCAAACCTAATACTTGCTCGCTGGTCTTACCAAATCGACGTTCACGACCCATAAAAATATCAATCATTTGGTCTAATTCAGCCGCCTTGAAATCTGGCCAAAGCGTTTCGGTAAAAAATAACTCAGCATACGCACATTGCCAAAGTAGAAAATTAGAAATGCGGTAATCACCCCCGGTACGGATTAACATATCAACCGCTGGTAAATCCGATAGCGACAGGTGGCGTGCAAAATCGTCTTGGGTAATGGCATCGGCAGTAAGCGCGCCTTGTGCCACTTGCTTGGCAACTTGGCGGCAGGCATTGACGATGTCCCATTGACCGCCGTAGCTGATAGCAATCACCAAACTCATTTTAGTAAAATGGGCAGTTTGATCTTCTGCATCTTGCATAATCGCGCGTAAATGCGGCGTCAAGGCATCCCTATCGCCGATAAAGCGCAAAGAAATTTGATGCCGCAACATCCGTGGTAATTGGTCATGGACGGTTTGCTCAAGCAGCTTCATCAATAACACCACTTCATTGGCTGGGCGCTGCCAATTTTCGCTAGAAAAAGCAAATACCGTCAACGCACGAATACCAATATCCATGCAATGCTCAACCAAAGGGTCTAAATTATCTTTGCCGGCAATATGCCCGCCACCGCTTGGTAGCCCATGTGCTTTTGCATAGCGGTTATTGCCATCCATAATGATGGCAATATGTTGTGGCATTGCTACCTTTGACTCAACCATGACCTACTTCTTATGAATTGGTTCTTTTATTGGATAAATAACGATTAAACGGCCATTAACTCTGCTTCTTTGCTAGAGAGCATTTTATCAATGCTATCAATGTATTTATCAGTCATTTTTTGGATGTCGTCATTGGCGCGGCGTTCATCGTCTTCTGAGATTTGCTTGTCTTTTACCAAGGCTTTTAAGGCATTGTTGGCATCACGGCGGGCATTACGCACGGAAACACGGCGCTCTTCGGCTTCATGACGTGCCAATTTTTGCATATCTTTACGGGTTTCTTCTGTCAATGCGGGTAGTGGTACCCGAATCACTTCTGCGCTCATTGGGTTGAGACCCAAATCTGATTCACGGATTGCTTTGTCCACTGCCTGCACCATGCTACGGTCAAAAGGCTGCACTAACAGGGTACGCGAGTCTTCAACGTTGATGCTCGCCACTTGATTAAGTGGCATCTCAGAGCCATAGTAAGACACCATCACACCCTGTAAAATACCAGGATGGGCACGGCCCGTGCGTAATTTACTAAAGGCATTTTCCAAGGCTTCAATCGCCTTTTTCATTTTGTCTTCACCTTGTTTTTTAATATCGTTAATCATGTTGCATCCTTTTAAAACTCTGTATGTCAAATTTAGAAATTAGTAATTGATAACTTTGGTGCCTTCTGCCTCGCCCATCACCACATGAAGCAGCGCGTTGGGTTTTGCCATATCAAATACTTGCAGCGGTACGTTATGCTCACGCAGCAACGCAATCGCAGTCAAATCCATCACCCCCAATTTTTGATCTAGCACTTGGTCAAAGGTGAGTTCGTCGTATTTGACGGCATCGTCATGGGTATTTGGGTCTTTGTTATACACGCCATCGACTTTGGTGGCTTTTAGGATTAAATTGGCTTCAATCTCGATGCCACGTAAACATGCTGCGGTATCCGTGGTAAAAAATGGATTGCCGGTACCTGCGACAAACACACACACTTCATTGTTTTTTAAATAGCGAATGGCATTGCGGCTGCTGTAGTTTTCAGTCACTTCACCAATTGGCAAGGCTGACATCAAACGGCATTTGATATTACGGCGCTCTAGGGCGTCACGCATCGCCAAGCCATTCATCACGGTCGCAAGCATACCCATTTGGTCGCCTGTGACACGGCCCACCAAGCCTTGTTTTTGTAGCGCAGCGCCACGATACAAATTGCCACCACCGACCACGATACCCACTTGCACACCCAATCCTACCAAGTGGGCAATCGCAAGACTCATGTTGTCTAATACGCCTGAATCAATCCCCATATCATTTTTGCCTGCCAGGGCCTCGCCAGAGAGTTTGAGCAAAATACGTTGGTAACGGGGAGCTTTATCAGACATGGTTGACCTCTTGTTGGCTGTTGGATAACAAATAATGCAAATGGCGAAATTTTAACAAAATTAACGGTTTTTAGATAGTGTAAAGATAATTTCAACAGTCATTTTAATTTTTACCCTGCTCTCACCTTGAAAATTCAATCGGCTTTAGTCATCAAACTATCAAGTCGCTATATTAATGTGTAGATTATTAATGCGTGGCTGAATGAGAAAACAGATTAATCACAATCACACCCAATACAATTAGGCTCATACCCACGATAGCAGGTAAATCCAGTTTGTTACCCAAAATAAAATAACCAATGATAGCGGTCAACACAATACCTACCCCTGACCAAATGGCATAAGCAATCCCCAGTGGTATGATTTTGATGACTTGTGAAAGAAGATAAAAAGCAATGCCAAAACAAATCACGGTGGTGATAGTGGGCAAGGGTTTGCTAAATCCCTCTGATTTCGCCAAAAAAGTTGAACCAGTAACCTCACTGACAATCGCAATCCCTAAAAGACCATACGCTAACATTGATTGAGACATGACAATCCTTATCTTTATAACAATTCACCTGTAAAACTGGCAAAAAGGTCATACTCATTGGCTTCATCAATGGTGACGGTCAAAAATTCACCGACTTTAACCGATGCATCAATATTATCTACATACACGTGACCGTCAATTTCTGGCGCATCGGCATAGCTACGGCAAATGGCGATATTTTCTTCTTCATCAATCTCATCTACCAGCACTTTTAAGGTTTTACCGACTTTCTCAGCCAGTTTTTCGGCACTGATTTGTTGCTGTAGCGCCATCAGTCGTTCATAGCGTTGTTGTTTGATAGCTTCTGGCACAGGGTTCGGCAAATCGTTTGCCACCGCGCCTTCTATTTCTGAATAGGTAAACGCCCCTACTCTGTCTAATCGCGCCTCTTTGAGCCAGTCAAGCAAATATTCAAAATCTTCTTCTGTCTCCCCAGGGAAACCCACCACGAAGGTAGAGCGAATGACAATATCGGGGCAAATCGAGCGCCAAGTTTTGATGCGCTCCAGTACGTTTTCGCTATGCGCGGGGCGTTTCATGGCTTTGAGCACATTGGGGCTGGCATGTTGGAACGGGATATCAAGGTATGGCAGTAGCTTGTCCTCACTCATCAGTTTGACCACAGCATCAACATGTGGGTAAGGATAGATGTAATGCAAACGCACCCAAATGCCCAGACGATTCAGTGCCTCGCACATATCGTAAAATTTAGATTTGATGGGCATGCCATTCCAAAAACTGGTTTTATATTTAAGATCTACGCCATAGGCTGAGGTATCTTGTGAGATGATTAATAGCTCTTTGACGCCGGCATTTTTGAGCGCAGCCGCTTCAGTCATGATACTGTCAATCGGGCGACTAACGAGGTCACCACGAAAGCTTGGGATAATACAAAATGTACAACGGTGGTTACAGCCTTCGGATATTTTGACATAAGCATAATGTTTTGGCGTAAGCTTAATGCCCGCATCATTGATTAGGTCGATTTTTGGGTCGTAAGTTTTTGATGGTGCAGGTTTTGGCACATAATGCGACACGGCATTGACGACTTCTTCATAGGCATGTGCGCCCGTCACCGCAAGCACGGCTGGGTGCATGGTTTTGATTTTTTCGGCATCTTTGCCAAGGCAACCGGTGACAATCACCTTGCCGTTTTTGGTAATCGCCTCACCAATGGCGTCAAGCGATTCTTGCACCGCAGATTCGATAAAGCCACAAGTATTGACCACCACCAAATCTGCGCCATCATAGTCACTGGCGACTTGGTAGCCATCACGGCTAAGCTCGGTGATAATGCGCTCGCTATCCACCAAGGCTTTGGGGCAGCCAAGCGATACAAAACCAATCTTAGGCGCTTTTGTCGTTACTATATCTTGAGCCAGTTGGTGCGCCGTTTGGCTGGCGCTTTGACCTACAGTACGGTTTTCGTTATGATTGGCTTGATGGTGGGTGGCAGGTTTATTGGTAGACTGGGGATTAAAAACTTGCGGTTGGCTTGGCATGATTTTCACTTTTAAAAAATTTAATCTGACTATTTTACTAAGTTTTGCTGTTTTTACCAAATCAACTTTTTAATTTTTCATCGACTCAAATTAACTGTATAGGTAAAAATTTCAAATGCTAAAAAAATTAATCTATTGTTCATAACCTATTGTTCGTAAAACCCCTATCAACTGTAGCACTCCCAATCATGACTACTCAATATGAGCCATACCCTGCAAAAACGCTCGCCGTCATGGTTTTACTTTAAGTAAATGCTTGCAAAATTATACTCAATCAATACTTTATAAAAAATCCGCCAAAGTTTGACGGATTTTTTGTTTTAAATATTCAACTCATCCCACAATTTTTCTAGGCGTTTATCTGAGACTGGCACACGGGTTTTCATCGGCTGGGCAAACAGCTGAATCCGAAACTCCTCAACCAACCAACGATACGGCATAATTGTCTCATCATTACCCTTAACAGATAGCCTTTCCATGTGTTTATCAAGCTGATACACGGCATCAAGATCGGCATCTAAATTGTGCTCAAGCCTATCAAGACGCACCAACAACGCCTGCAAATAACGCGGATATTGCTGCCAATCTTGATAACTCATGCGGTACACAAAGTCCGATAAACTCAAATCATCGAGCTGGTCTTCGATATCCTCGATACTTTCTTCAAAAATATCACGATCAAGTAACAGCAGTTTTTGGCGAACTTGCTGCCACTGCTCATACACCGATTTTAGCTGCACTAGTACGCTTTGCCCAACGCTCAAGAAATTGGCCAGCACCACGGCTTTGGCTTGGTTAAATTCATCCAAGGTCAAAGGCAACTGATTGATGGCAATCACCAACTCTTTATCATGAATCCCTGCCGTGAATTTTTCATGGTCAAACGCTGCAACAAATTTTTCAAAAGTGGCATCAAGCGTGGCATGAATCAGCAAATCTTTGAGTCTATCAAGCTCACCAAGCGGCGCAAAGGCAAGTTTAAAGTTTTTATCAATTTGGCTGGTAAGCTGTCTGGCTTTTGCTCCGAGCTCATTGCCGATTAAAGCAAGCAAGCCTTGACGGTGTTTGTTGAGTGCCACACTGACATCGGTAAACTGCTGAATAGACACAGCCTTTTTATCGCTATAGCTTGGCTGCCCATCAGCAACCAGCGCCGAAAACTGCTTGATCATCACGCCTGCACTGTGGCGGTTTTGCATAAAGTTAAAATGCTCGGGAAACTCGCTATGTACGCCTTTACCACTGGCGACAGCTTGACTTGTGGTGACTTGATGACGCAGTTTTAATGCGTCAATATCTCGCCCTTTTTCAATCAGGCGGTTTTTGTCATCGACCAACGCAATTTGTGGCTGCAAATAGGTTTCAACCTCGCTTGGGTTAAAGTCTTTTGGCTCTACAAATTGGTTGTTTGCGCCACGCACGCCGCGCTGGTTTAAGGCTTGGCACAGTTGCCTTAGCAGTCCGCCATGATGGTTTTTTTCAAGCGTGTCAAAAATTTGTTTGGCGGTATCAGGCACGGGTACGATTTGACGGCGAATATCTTTTGGCAACGTCTTTAATAGCTGCAAAACCAGCTCATAGCGCCACCCTGCAATACCCCATAATAATTCAACCGCATCAACCTGTGGTAAGGCAACGAGTGGGACTTTAATGGTCACACCATCATCGTCGCTAGTCGGGTCAAAAATATACGACAGGGGTAGTTTCAGATTACCCAGTTGCCACGTTTCTGGGAAAGCTTGGGTAGCGGGTGCTTGTTCGTTGAGTACATCTTTATCACTAAAAAATAAAAACTGTGGGTCCGTTTTTTCTACTTCTTTTCGCCAATCTTCAAATACTTTACGGCTAGCGATATGCTCAGGCACTCGCTTGGCATAAAAGTCGTATAATTGCTCTTCATCAACCAGCAAGTCTCGACGTCGCAGCTTATCTTCAATCAAGGAGACATCAGCGACTTTATCTATATTATGCTGCAAAAATGGCGGCAATTTGCCCTTTTTACCATCGCCTGTGGACGGGGCATTCAGATTGCCCAACACCAAGGCATCTCGCAAAAAGATTTCTCGAGACTCAGTAAGATTGACTCGCTCATAATTCATCAGTTGTTTGTGTACCACAATCAGACCAAACAGGCTGATTTGGGCGTATGCCTTGACATGCCCCGTTTTGGCTGACCAATGCGGCTCAAAATAATGGTATTTGAGCAAATCCCCTGCCATCGCCAATATCCACTCTGGCTCGATTTTGGCAGCGGTACGCATAAACACCTGCGAGGTCTCAACCACCTCAAACGCCATCACCCATAGCGGATTTTGTTTGAATAAAGTACTGGCTGGAAAAATCTTGGCTTTGTGCTGACGCGCAGTGACATACTCGCCGCGTTTGGCTTTGATTAGCTTGCCGCTTTTATCGACATCATTAACTTTTTGGGCAATAAACGACAGTAGACCCGTGAGCAATGCTCGGTGAATAGGCACATAACTGGCGGGCTCTTGGTTGATTGTTAATTTTAAGCCATCCACCATTTGCAGCAACTGGCTATGGGTTTGTTGCCATTCACGTAAGCGCGGTGAGCTTAAAAAATGTTTTTTGGCAAAGCTTTTACGTTGGCTGTTGGTTAGTTTGTCGTTTTCATACGGGCTTTGCGCGATTGGCGCGGCTTCATCGTCTAGTGTTTCATTTTTTTGACGGTCAATACCACCGCTTTTAAATCCACTGCTTTGAAATAAGGCCCCATGAATTGCCTGCCAAAGACTAAGATAAAATAAAAAATCGCTGTCGGCTTGGCGAAATAATGCGTGTTTTTGGTCGGCTTGGGTTTGCTTATCGCTCGGGCGTTCTCGAGGGTCTTGCACTGACAAGCCCGATACAATCACCAATAGCTCTTTGAGACAACCATATTGCTCACCTGCAATCAGCATACGTGCCAAACGAGGATCAATGGGCATTTTTGCCATCATTTGACCGACTTTGGTAAGTTGATTTGGAAGGCGTTTGGATTGACCTTTGCTATTGTTATTAGATGTGCTTAGGCTATTTTCAGGTTTTTTAGTGGCAATCGCACCCAATTCTTCTAATAGTTTACGCCCATCATTGACCAGTCGATTGTCGGGTGGCTGGATAAAGTCAAAATTTTCTACTTCCCCCAGACCCAAGTTTGCCATTTGCAAAATCACCGACGCCAAGTTGGTACGCAAAATTTCAGGCTCGGTGAATTCGGGACGGCTGGTAAAGTCTTCTTCTGAATATAAACGGATACACACGCCCGCGGCGATACGTCCACAGCGACCTTTTCGTTGATTGGCGGCAGCTTGGCTAATCGCTTCAATCGGCAGTCGTTGTACCCGCGAGCGATAGTCATAGCGTGACATCCGAGCAAACCCCAAATCAATGACGTAGCGGATATTGGGCACGGTTAAGGCGGTTTCGGCAACGTTGGTGGCGATGATAATGCGTCGTCCGCCTGTCGGGTGAAAAATCTGCTGCTGCTCGGCAAAACTTTGACGGGCAAATAACGGCAAAATCTGAGTATGACGGGGGGCATATTGGTTTAAAATATCTGCCAAATCATGAATTTGCGCTTCGGTGGCGGCAAAAATCAAAATATCCGCTTGGTCAGCATGTCCTTTGCTGGCAGCGTCTTGGTAGCACTCTTCCACCGCTGCGGTAATCGCTCGCGGCAAGTTATCTTCGACATCATCAAAGCTGTCATCATCCGAACCTGTGACAATCTCATCCGTCAACGGGCGGTAGCGCACTTCTACGGGATAACTGCGACCTTCAACCACAAACACAGGCGCGGGCGTCGCTTTTTTGGTTTTACCATCAACGCTAGAAAAATACTGGCTAAACCTTGCTGTGTCGAGCGTTGCCGAGGTGATAATCACCTTTAAATCGGGACGTTTTGGCAATAGACGCTTGAGATAACCCATGATAAAGTCAATGTTAAGACTGCGCTCGTGGGCTTCATCAATGATAATGGTATCATAGCGGCTCAAAAACTTGTCATGCGCCATTTCGGCAAGCAAAATACCGTCGGTCATCAGTTTGACAATGGAATCGGATGAGCCTTGCTCAGTAAAACGCACTTTAAAGCTCACTGTCTGTCCGAGCGTTTCCCCTAATTCTTCAGCAATGCGATTTGCCACACTACGCGCCGCTAATCGTCTTGGTTGGGTATGTCCGATTTGCCCTGTTACCCCTCGCCCTGCGAGCATGGCAATCTTAGGTAATTGGGTGGTTTTGCCTGAGCCTGTCTCCCCTGCCACGATAATGACTTGGTGGTCTTGGATGGCTTTGATGAGTCTATCGTCTTGTTGGCTGACGGGCAAATCTTCATTAAGATGTATCGTTGGCAGACTGGCGATACGGCTTTGCACTCTTTCTTGCGAGTGTTTGAGTTGTTTTTGGTAGCGGTCAAATCTTGACGTATAGTCTTCGCTTTCTTTGTCTTTGATTTGTTTTAACTGTTGGGCAAGGCGTGACAGATAATAGCTGTCTTTTGCCATGACAGGTAATTTCACATTTTGAGGCTTGTCTAGTTGAGGATCATTTAATGGTACAGCAGTCGATATAAGTTCTTTCATTCACTTAGGCTATTCTTATGGTAAACATTGCCTAGATAATGTGGTATGAATAAGCTAAAATCAAGCGTTATCTCTATTTTTAAGCTATCCAATAATTATTTTTATGACATTTGTATTTCATATGAAAGGAGAATTTATGAGTTTATTAAAAATGGTTGAAGTCATTCACAACCCTAATAAATTGCCGATTGACAGAGCGGTGATTTGGCTACATGGACTGGGCGCAAATGGTCATGACTTTGAGCCAGTCGTCCCTGACTTGGGACTCGATGGTAACCATGGCATACGGTTTGTATTTCCTCACGCCCCCGCCATTCCTGTAACCATCAACCAAGGTTATGTGATGCCAGCTTGGTATGATATTTTGGAAATGTCGCTTGAGCGCAAAATCGACACCGCACAGATTGAACAATCCGCCCGCTCGATTGGAGAATTAATCGCGCGTGAAGCCGAGCGCGGTGTATCGCCTGAGCATATCGTGATTGCTGGATTTTCACAAGGCGGTGCGGTCGCCTATCAAACCGCGTTAACCTATGACAAACCATTAGCCGGACTGTTAACCCTATCGACTTATTTAGCGACCAAAGATAGCCTAGTTTTAAGTGATGCCAATAAAAATCTAAACATCGCTATTCATCATGGCACACAAGACCCTGTCGTCCCAGTACAGCTTGGGCAAGAAGCCAAAGCATGGCTTGAGTCAAAAGGTTATCAGCCGCAGTTTTACAGCTATCCGATGGCGCACCAAGTATGTATGCCGCAACTCAAAATTATCGGTAAATGGCTAAATGATGTGTTGGCCTAACGGTGTTTTAGCATAATTTTTAGCATAAAAAGAGCGTACGTGACATGCTGCGCTCTTTTAGCAATTAGCCATTCATCTTTGGCAGTCGTTTTAACAAAATAAATAGCCAGTAATTGACCCATCCTAGCAAAACAAAATCCACCAACCACACAGTCATCAACCCCCAATGCATTTGATAGCCGTATTTGAGGGCGACCATACCACTGCCCCCCAAATATACAAAAGTGAGCATACTTAGCAGCAATAGCGCGTATGGGCTTTTGCCTTTGACGATATAAGGCGTTGATAAGAGCGCGGGTATCAACCACAGAGCTTGCCAAGCAATCCCGCCGACAATATCAGGCTTTACACTTGCCAACCAATGCGTCAATAGCGGTACTGCCAGCAATCGAAACCCCAGCCAAACCCACCATACTATGGTTAAGCGTCGGTGGATGGGATAAATGGGTTTGGGGGCAGATAGTGAGTGCGGGTCTTTTTTTCTCATAACGCTTGTTTTCTCATAACGCTTGTAATGCCTTGGCAATTTTTGCTAGACGTTGACCTTGGGCGATGGCTAACGTTTTTTCGTCCGCGGTCATGATGTGGTCATGCTTTGCGCCGCTGACATGGCTTGCACCATACGGGCTTCCACCTTGGCTCGTGGTATTGAGCGCAGGCTCACTATAGGGAATTCCCACAATCACCATGCCATGATGCAGTAGCGGCGTCATCATGCTAGTCAAAGTCGTCTCCTGCCCACCGTGCATGGTGCCCGTACTGGTAAATACAGATGCCGGTTTGTTTTGCAAATCCCCCGCGAGCCAAATTGTGACGCTATTATCCCAAAAATACTTCATCGATGCTGCCATATTGCCAAAATGGGTTGGGCTGCCGAGTGCCAGCCCCACACAGTTTTTTAAGTCATCCATGGTGGCATACAGGTCACCCTCATCAGGAATACTTGGCGCAACTTTTTCAGTCTCGCTACTGACCTTGGGTACCGTGCGAATCCGAGCGGCTATGCCTGTGCCACTATCTTCAATACCTTGTGCGACCAGATACGCCAAATCTTTGGTCGAGCCATTTTGGCTGTAGTACAAGACTAAAATATAAGGTTGACTCATGGTTTTTCTCACATCAATTTTGATAATTGTTACGTCAAGCTAGTTTGGGTGAATAAATTTTGATGGATGAATTTTGATGGCAGGGTCAAGGCAATCTACTAGCCAGATTGCCAATTGCAAAACACCAAAACTGTTCACAGTAATTCAATAAACAATTTTTTTGAATATGATACCATACTGCCATACAATCACTGCCTTTTTCGCCGATTTGATGGTCAAACTTTGAAATTTTTTATCAATAAGAACTATTATGAATGAACTCATTGCCAAACTAAAAAAATTATCCATTTTTAAACATAAATGGGTGCAGTTTTTGATGTATCTTATCAAAAATTTTATCGATGATAATTGTAGCCAAAAAGCTGCGTTATTGACTTATACCACGCTGCTGTCTATTGTGCCGATTTTAACCTTGTTGGTGGTGATTCTCTCCACCATCCCGCAGTTAGCAGAAGCGCGTGAGCAGATTCAAAACTTGATATTTAGCAATATTTTGCCCAGTACCGGATTACAGGTCACCAAGTATCTCAACCAATTTACCAGTAATTCATCGAATCTAACCATTATCGGTGTGGGTATTCTGTTTTTTACCACCATTTCCACTTTAATGACGATTGAAACCGCGTTTAACCAAATTTGGCGTGTTGAAAAAAAAGAGACTAGCTGGCTCAATCTTGTGCGTTACTGGGTGATTATTACCCTGTTACCTATTGTGCTTGCCATCGTCATGATTATCTCAAGTACCGTGCAAAGTTTGAGCTTTTTAAATCAAAAAATTGGCGGTTATGGGATTGACTGGGCGATTTGGGTACAAATCGGCTCGATTGCGATTGTGCTGATGGGGTTGGTGACCATGTATTGGTTTATCCCGCGCTGCCAAGTGCGTTTTAAACATGCGCTGGTTGCCGGTGTTGTGGTTGGAATTATCTTTGAAATCTTAAAACTCACCTTTGGTGCAATTGTTGATAACTTTACCAGTTATAAAGCGGTGTATGGGGCATTTGCAATTTTGCCGTTGTTCTTACTTTGGATTTATATTTCTTGGAATATTATCCTGCTTGGCGTACAAATCAGCTACTGTTTGACCATTTTTGAGACCAAAGAAATTTTCCCACGTCATGCTTTGTTTAGTTTGATGGATATGCTAAACGTGTTGTACCGTGAGCATAAAAAAGGCAATGTCGTCACCGAAGCCGGTCTGCGTGATGTGCTAGGTCGCCAAGAGATGCCAAATTGGTACACTTATATTAGCTTTTTACAAGATAACAATCTCATCACAACCAGTGACAAAGATGAATATGTCCTTAAACGCTCGCTCGATGATTATAGTTTTTGGGATTTTTATCAAAATATGCCCTATCCTTTGCCGCATGAAAAGGATTTGCGAAAACTTAAAAATAACGCGCCTTGGACTGTGCAATGGATTAATACCTTAGCCCGTGGTGAAGCCATGCTCAAATATAATTTTGATATATCGATGGCAAGTATTTTTGACAGTATCGCACCGCGTCAGGCTCCAAATGCCGAAGACATCGAGCCAGATAAGGGAAAAAAAGATAAAGGTAAAGGCAACAAACTAGCCGGTCAACGTGAAGGCTCAGGTCTATCAGGCGGTCAAGTCAGTGACGTGGTCAATGAAGATAAACGCATCAAAGAAACTGACGCTGAGCAAGCGACTGGTTTTGATGGTACGCTTGACTTTAAAGGTCAGGGTAGCTTGTCGAGTCAACCGCGTGATTTTAATGCCTTAAATAACGATGAGTTATCGGATGAATTATCACATGAATCCTCAGTGGATAAGCAAGCTCATGATAATCAGACACGCTTGTCAAATGATAAGGGGTTAGATGACAAACATCCGCTAAAAACGCTTGAAGAAAGTAACAGTGAATACGACAGTCATAGCGAAAACAAAGCCAATCCGTCATCCACACAAAATGGCAATGTCCAAGACGAGCATAAATTTGCGATTGACAATTATTTGAATGCCAATAATTTTGACAATATGCGTTGGGATATCAGTAATTTAGATGACACGAGTTTTAGCAATGAAATCACTACTACCCAAACAGTCCAATCAAAAATCCTAGCGGATGATGACAAACCAAAAGGTGATAATACAGCGGTAATGGCAAAAATTCGTCAGATTGTGCCGGCTAGTGTACTCGATAGCCCGTACAATCCTTTCAATTTTATCAAATCAAAAATTGCAGCCAATACGAGTAAAAAATCCCCGCGTATTATTACGGAAAAAGATAAACCAGATAGCTAGAACAGACAGCTAGTTTGGTGAGTAAAGAAGGGCAGATTCTGCCCTTCTTTACTCGCTTTTTTTATCGATAGCTTAAGCTTGTGTCATCTTTTTACCCAATAACCCTTTGGCGCGCATATTGCGATAGACCACCACAACAATGACGATATTGACTAGCAGTATCAAAAAGTTAAGCCAATTAAACCGATGGCTAAATAACTCATAAACCTCAAGCGGCAAAAACACGCCATAGCCCAATACACTATACCAATACGCCCATATCTTATCTCGATAAAGACCGTAGGTTTCCACAAAACGCAGCAGCGCATAGCCCATGACTATCCAAAAGGCTTTTTGCCAATTTTGGTTGGCGACCCAAGCATAGTGATTCAGTGCTTCTATTTGGTGGTGCAGTGCCATACCCATGATACGATGCAGCGCCTGTGAAACCACCCGCGCAATCCATTGCAATTTATCATGCCCTACAAAAATAATAGCCGCCACCCCCACCGCTACCAATCCTTTTACCAGCTCATAGATAGCGACCATAATGATGGCGTTCTTGGCATGATGGCTATTAGGCACTGTCGGGGGTAACTGCTTAAACGCCTTTGGCATGATTAATTACCGTATCCAATCTTGAAACAAACTTAAAACAAGCTTTAAACAAGCCTAAAAAAAGACTTGCTCGACTTTCCCTATCAGCTCACTATTGATAAATGGCGTATTTTTGCCTTGCGACACCATCGATTCTTTAGTCACCGTCCAAGTCAGACTGGGGTCAACCAACACCGCCCCGCCCGTTTGATGGTAGCTTGCTTCAATGCCAGCGATTTTGGCAGGGTTGAGTGCGATTTTTTCTACTAGCTGCTCTGGGGTTAAAATACCTTCTTTGACCAATTGACAAGCGAGCCCCATAAAAGTATCAAAGTTGCTAATGCCGGGTTTACACTCCGCAAATGGCGCTTGTTTAGCGGTTTTTGCCAAGGGCTCATGGTGGCTACAAATCGCATCGATAGTGCCATCTTGCAAGCCTTCTTGCAGCGCTTTTTTGTCTGTATTGGAACGCAGCGGCGGCAACACATACGCCAAGGCATTAAAACCAATCAAGGCATCATCGGTTAAATGTAACTGGTGCATCGCCACATCACAGGTCACCGGCAAGCCCCTTTGTTTTGCCCAGCGAATCAAATCAATCGATGATTTGGTGGTTAGCTGACCAAAATGTGCCGATACGCCTGTTTCTTCGACAATCAACAGCTGCTTGGATAACGCCACCGTTTCAGCAATCCAAGGAATCCCTGCCAAGCCGTGATAAGATGCAATATAGCCATCATGGGCGACACCGTTTTTGGATAAACTGGGTTCATCAGGGTAAAAAAATACTTTGATGTCATAAGTCGCCGCATAATCAAGGGCTTGCAGTAGTACGTCATCATTGGCGAATTTGCGGCGAGCATTGCTGACCCCGATGATACCACCTTGCTTCAGCCCAAGCATATTGGCGGGTTTTTCACCTTCAAGGCCTGCGGTCATCGCGCCCAATATATGCAGATGAATACCACCATCTTGATAAGCCCGCTCTCGCAAGCCTGTCAGTAACGAGCCGTTCTCAAGTACTGGGTTGGTATCGGGTGGTATAACTACATGCAAAAAACCGTTTTTTCGAGCCGCGGCGCCTTCTGATTTTAATGTACCATGCGACTGGTGTCCAGGTTCACGCAGGCGCGCACATAAATCCACTAGCGGCGGTAATAGCCATTTGCCATCGCTGTCGATAGGGTTAAGCTGCGTGGTATCAAATTGCCAGTTGGCAGGTAAAAGATTTTGAAGCGTCATGGTTTTGCCTACTTTGGTTTTGCCTACTTTGTCATTTTTTTCGCTAAATTTAAGATGCGCTGCGCGCGGCACGTTGCCCTTGCATAGCCAGTGCCAACACCGCCATACGTACCGCAATGCCGTTATTGACTTGTTTTAAAATCACCGATTGCTCGCCATCGGCAACAGCTGATGAGATTTCAACGCCGCGATTCATCGGTCCTGGGTGCATGACAAGCGCGTCAGGTTTGGCAAGGGCAAGGCGTTCGGTGGTAATGCCATACGCTTTAAAATACTCGGATGTCGATGGCAACAGCGGCGAGCCAATACGCTCATTTTGAATACGTAGACCAATGATGACATCACAGTCAACCACCGCCGCATCCAAATCGTTATAGACACTGACACCATAACGTTCAATGCCTTTTGGTAATAATGTCTTTGGCGCCACGACGCGAATTTCTTTAACCCCCAAGGTTTTGAGCGCTGCAATGTCCGAACGGGCAACGCGGCTATGCTTGATATCGCCGATAATCGCTACCGTTAATTCCTTAAACGGTCTTGGCGCTTCACGATAAATCGTGAGCATATCGAGCATGGCTTGGGTCGGATGCGCGTGCCAGCCGTCACCACCGTTGATGATGGCAATATTTGGGGTGACTTCGGTTGCCATAAAATGCGCAGCCCCACTCGATGAATGACGCACCACAAAGATATCCGCTGTCATGGCTTCAAGATTCCACAGCGTATCGCGTAAGCTTTCGCCTTTTTGGGTACTGGATTTGGCAATATCGATACTGATGACACTGGCGCCAAGACGTTTGGCAGCCACATCAAAGGTGGTGCGAGTACGGGTAGAATTCTCAAAGAACAAATTCATCACCGTACAGCCTTCAAGCTCATCACTGTTACGGATGCTATTGGGGCGACCGGCATTGTCGGTTAAGTAACCATTGGCTTTTTCGATGATGGCCATCAGCTGGGCTTTGGATAACCCTTCTACACCGATAAAATGCCGCAAATCGCCTGCTGCGGTCAGTTCTGGCTTTGCCATCGCTTGATCAAGCTTGCTCTGTAGCGCTTCGTTGGATAGGGTTTGGGTGTTTAAAATATTCATCAGCCACCTAGATTTGTTGTTATTTGTATAAATTTTGCCTATTTTACCGTAAATCGGCTGGAATAAATACGCCAATATTTTGCGATTATCGCTGATAAGACGGGTCAAAAAGTGCTACAATTTGCGGCAAATTGTCTATATTTTTTTTAATTCATCAGGTCTAAATTCACACTGCTTAATCGTATGTGATTGGCTTAGGGTGTTAATTTATAATTTTATAATAAGGTCTACTTATGTCAAATCTTGAAACTTATCTTGCCGCGCAAAACGCCCAACCTGCCATTGCCGACATCATTACCACCATTACCAAAGTCGGTATTCAAATTAGCGATTTGCTCAAACGCGGCGCTCTCGCAGATATTTTGGGCGAAGCGGGTAACCAAAATGTGCAGGGCGAAGAGCAAAAAAAGCTCGATGTCATTGCCAATGATTTGTTGCTAGACGCTTTGAGCAGCAATCCGCATTGCGCGGGCGTGGCTTCTGAAGAATTAGATAACGCCACCCCTGCCAATCAAGATGGCGATGTGTTGGTACTGTTTGACCCGCTTGATGGCTCATCCAATATCGATATTAATATGGCAGTCGGTACAATTTTCTCGATTTTACCCTACAACAACCAAGGTCACCCTGCGACGGATGAGGACTTTTTGCAAAAAGGGACGGCGCAGTTGGCATCGGGTTATATTTTGTATGGCACGTCAACTGTGATGTCAATCACACTTGGCAAGGGTGTCGCCATGTTTAGTCTTGACCCAGATACCAAAGCGTTTGTGCAAATCAAAGACCAAGTGCAAATCAGCGCAGATACCAAAGAGTATGCAATTAATGCCTCCAACTATCGCTATTGGTTGCCACCGATGCAGCGTTATATTGACGAGTTTACGGCGGGTAAAACTGGCGTACGTGGTAAAGATTTTAATATGCGCTGGGTGGCGGCGATGGTGGGCGATATTCACCGTATTTTGTGCCGTGGGGGGATTTTTAGCTATCCATTTGACACCAAACACCCTGATAAACCGGGTAAACTGCGTCTGATGTATGAAGCCAATCCGATGAGCTTACTCATTGAGCAAGCAGGGGGTTTGAGTACCGATGCTATCAATCGTATTTTGGATATCGAGCCGACCAGTATCCACCAACGGGTGCCTGTAGTACTGGGGGCAAAAAACGAAGTGGAGTATGTTAAAAAGCTGCATGAAGAAGTCAAATAATGCTTATCACTTCAAAAGACAACCCAACCATCAAAACTGCTCATGCCCTTCTCACTGCGTCGCGCCAGCGTAAAAAACTGGGCAAAACTGTGATTGAAGGCACGCACCTGCTTGAAGCGTATCTAAATGCTGGTCTCACGCCTGACACCGTGATTGTCAGCGAAAGTGGTTTGCACAATGACGAAATCAACGCCCTGCTCGGTCGGCTTAACCAGGTAAAAACGTTAACGGTTAGCGATAATCTGTATAAAGAGATTCGCACGCTGGGCGAGAGCCTGCCCATCATGGCGATGATTGATATGCCGCATTTAGACTTTAATCAGCCCATTACCAGCGATTGCTTAATCATCAATGGTGTCCAAGACAATGGCAATCTAGGCACACTGTTACGCACCGCCTCAGCCGTGGGAATTAAAACCATTGTCTGTACGATGGGCACAGCATCGGCGTGGTCGCCCAAAACCTTGCGAGCGGGCATGGGGGCAAATTTTAGTTTAACGATTTTTGAAGGCATCAGCGTAGATGAGGTATTGATGAAGGTCAAAGTGCCGATGTTTGCCACAAGCTCACATACCGATCATATTATTTATCAGACCGATTTGAGACAACCGCTAGCCTTGATTATGGGGCATGAAGGACAAGGCGTGGATGAGAGGTTACTTAGTCAATCCAACCCGATTGCCCTACCCCAGCCCAATGGTCAAGAAAGCCTAAACGTGGCGATAGCAGGGTCACTTTGTCTGTATGAAATGTTACGGCAAAGACGCTACGCATGATTGCCATACATGATTGCCATCAATGAACGAGTGCGACATAAATAAATGACTAGACAGCCTGTGTTTAGTCTTTTTTGTCGTCACTATCGCTTGGTATTAGCCGCCTGGTATCACCGCTTTAGCGACGGCTACCGTGCCTTTGACCACCCCTTTGGTGGTCTTATAGGCAACTTTGACAGGGACAGTGACAATTTTATGCACACACCCTTGTAAGATAACAGCGGTGGTCAGCACAAAAAGCAGGGTGGTTAGTTTTTTCATTCGTTACCTTTAATTGACTTTAAGATTGACTTTAAGAACGATAATCAGCATTGATTTTGACATACTCGTATGATAAATCACAGGTATAGACGGTATCACTTGCCTGCCCACGACCCAATTCAATATGAATGGTAATTTCAGGACGCTTCATTACCTCACTACCACGCGCCTCGGTATAGTCATGTGCCAAGCCGCCGCGCTCGCAGATACGCACATCATCGAGTGATACCGCCACTTTTGACTGGTCAAGCAGTACGCCCGCTTTGCCTACCGCTGCCAAAATACGCCCCCAATTTGGGTCGCTAGCAAAAAATGCGGTTTTTACCAGCGGTGAATGCGCCACTTCATACGCGATTTTGGCACATTCTTCAGCGGTTTCACCGCCTGTCACTTTGACCGTGATAAATTTGGTTGCCCCTTCACCATCACGTACAATCAATTGAGCGATTCGAATCATTACATTGTTAATCGCCTCATAAATTGCTTGATAATGCGGGTGATTTTCGCTGTCAATCACATCCCCAACTTGTCCTGTGGCAATCAACGTACAGCAGTCATTGGTCGAGGTATCGCCATCCACTGTGATGCGGTTAAATGACTGATTCACCGTGTCGGTCAAGATATTTTGTAGCAATGATTTTTCAATGTTGGCATCGGTTGCCACAAAGCCAAGCATAGTCGCCATATTGGGGCGAATCATGCCCGCTCCTTTTGAGATACCTGTCACGGTATAGGTGACGCCATCAATCGTGACTTGTTCGCTATGTCCTTTTGGTGTGGTATCGGTAGTCATGATGCTGTGGGCGGCGCCAAGCCAATTATCGTCGCTTAAATTGGCTAAGGCGCTGTCTAACCCCGCGATGATTTTATCCGCCGGCAAGGTTTCCCCAATCACCCCGGTGGAGTAAGGCAATACTTGCTCGGCTTCGACACCGGTTTTTTCTGCCAAGGCCACACACGTTGTTTTGGCACGCTGTTTACCGTCTTCACCCGTGGCAGCGTTGGCGTTGCCTGTGTTGACAATCAAATAACGGGGACTGTCTTTGGCGATAAATTCTCGCAGCAACTGCACAGGCGCGGCACAAAATTGGTTTTGTGTGGTGACAACCGCGGTATTTGCGCCCGCTATGATGTCAAAAACCGTTAAGTCTTTGCGCCCTGCATAGCGCACGTGGGCTTCGGTGATGCCAATTTTTATCCCTTTCACTGGGTTTAATTTTACAAGTTCGACATTGCCAACTGGCATGAGAGCGCTCCTTACTGTTGTTTAATTGATTAATCCAAAAAATCTGCCCAAATCGGGGCATGGTCGCTGGGTTTTTCCATGGCACGCAAATCATAGCTGACGCCTGCACCGTTGAGCTTATCCGGCAAATCAGGCGTCATCAAAATATGGTCAATCCGCAGCCCACGCTTTGGCTCATCGTCAAATCCCTTGCTGCGATAATCAAACCAGCTCAGCGCTTGACCATCGGCATATAACGCCCGATAAGTATCATGCAAATCTGTCGCAAGCAGGGCTTGGTACCACTCTCGCTCCTCTGGTAAAAACGAGCACGTGCCATTTTTTAGCCAACGTTTGACACTATCCTCGCTAATGCCAATATCAAAATCAAGCGGCGCAATATTCATATCCCCCATCAAAATCATACTGCGATTTTCTGCTTTAAGCTGCAAGATATAGTGGGTTAAATCGGCATAGAATTTACGCTTCATCGGAAATTTGGTTTCATGCTTGCGATTTTCACCTTGCGGAAAATAGCCATTAAGCACATCAATATATTTGCCATTAAAATCATAGCGCGCATGGATAAATCGTCGCTGCGCATCGTCGCTATCGGTTGGAAAGCCTTTTTGTACAAAAATAGGTTGCTGTCGTGATAATAACGCCACGCCATAATGAGATTTTTGCCCAAAAAACTCGACATGATAGCCCAATTGCTGCACGCTCTGTAGCGGAAATGCATCATCATGTACTTTGGTTTCTTGTAGCCCGATGACATCGGGCGCGATGATATCGCGAATGGCTTCAAGCTGGTGTGGGCGCGCCCGCAATCCATTGATATTAAAACTGACAAAACGCGGCATGTGTGTTCCCCAAATAGATAAATGTGGCTTGGTTAAGCGTTAAATGCCGACTATATTAGCGGATATTGACCGCAAGCTCAATTTGAAAGCAAATTGGGTCTGCAACACTGAGGTTATGCAGGATGAACCCGCAAATAGCAGGTGAAGTTTAAAAAAAATTTGGTATAATCAAAAAACCTTGCACTTTAATCACTGCCAACTTTGCAAAATATTTTTTTCAATTTCTTCTGGCGACGTGCTGACCCTAGACTTAAAAAGACAATATAATGGCTCGAGTTTCTTCTATTACCCGTGTTTTAAAAATCATCGAAGCCGTGTCTGCGGCACAGCGTCCTTTATCTCCGCTGGATTTGTCTGAGATTTTGGATATTCCAAAACCGACCATGCACCGGCTGATACAGCAGCTGCAAGAGGAAGGCTTTGTGCGGGTCGATATCAATGGTACGATTGTGCCTGCGTCGCGTACGCGGCATATGGCGATTCATCTTTGGCAAAGCCAGCAAGTGGCGATTCAGCGATTTGCGATTTTGCAAAGACTGGTGGATAAAATCGGTGAAACCTGTGGCATGGCGGTACCCTATTACGTCAACATGGTATATACCGACCGCGTACCTTGTCCTTCTGCCTTACAAGTGTATATGCCTACTGATTCGCAAGCACCCATTTGGTGTACGGCGGCTGGTAAAATCTACCTCAGTACGCTCACAAAAGACGATAGGGTAACGCTACTAAAAAATTTATCGTTAACCGCTATCACCCCTGCCACGATTACCGATAGGGATGCGCTCAATCAAAGCCTTGAACAGGTAGCCAAGCAGCGCTATGCAATTTCTGATGAAGAATATATTGCCGAAGCGGTTTCAATTGCTGTGGCAATCAATGACACCCAAGGTCGTTACATTGGTTCACTGTATACAACCGCACCTAAAACGCGCAAATCCCTTGAGGACTTGATTGGGTTTGTACCTGATATGCAAAAAGCTGCCGATGATATTCGTGATGCGTTTTTTGGGGAAATTTAAATGTTATCCTTGGAATTTTTGACAAGGCAAAGTTAAAACGCTTAAAGCGATTTTATTGATGAATTGTATATAACATGGCGGGGCTTAATCATTTGATGGCTCATCAATGTGGTAACAAACCCAAATGTTGTAAGCCTTGATAGATACCATCTTCCCACGCAGCTGGACATACATAGTCAGCCGCTGCTTTCACATCGGGATGAGCATTCCCCATCGCCACGCCAAAGCCGACTGTCTGTAGCATTTCGATATCATTCACCCCATCGCCGAATGCCATCGCATCTTCAAAATACAGTCCCAGTTTATTGAGTGCCTGCGCAATGCCGCGGGCCTTCGAACCTGTCGCATCTAGAATATCGATACCGTTTTTGTGCCAGCGCATGATTTTTAAAGTTGCGGGGAATTCAAAATTTACCTGCGTGTTGTCAGGATGAAATGCCACGACTTGATAAATAGGTATCGACAAATCAATGTCATCATGACGGGCAGTACGGTAAGCTATTTTAAGTGAATTCAAAGCTTCTGACAGCGCATCATCTTCCGCTAACGCGATAATTTCCGTATCTGTCATGTAGGCATAGGATAAATTGTTTGATTCAACATAATCGGTAATCAGTTTAATTTGCGCAGTGGTCATCGGATAATGCGCTAACAATTCACCTTGGTGGTGACTGCATTGACCGTTGATGGTGACCAGCACATCGATACCCACAGTTTCAATGAGCTCATACACAGCTTTGGGGAACACCGCACGACCCCGACCCGTGGCGATAGCGACCATAATGCCTTGCTGCTTTAATTGTTTGAGTGCCTCAATCGCGGATTGCGGCACTCTTTCTTGCTGCTTGATGTACAACGTATCATCAATATCAAAAAAGACAATTTTTGGTTTTTTGGGGCGTGCTATTGGATTAAACATAATAAAACTAATGCGATAAATTGGGATTGACGCTAATTCTACCCTATTTTTGCGTTAACTTTTGAATTAACGACCCTAAAAAAGCCAGAAAAAAATCCTAGCTTTTTGCTGAATGCCAAAACTTATTGCAGAACGTTCGCATCATAATGCGCCATAATGCTTGAGAAATCCTTATCTCCATGCTGCTCACTATGTTTGGTGTAAAGCGCCGTCGCTTGGTCTGCCATTGGTGTCACCACCTTGGTATCATTGGCTGTTTGTTTGGCAAGGTTCATGTCTTTGAGCATGAGTTTACTCATAAATCCACCCGTGTAACCACGGCTTGATGGCATGGCATCGCCAACATCGGGATGCGGATTACACACTTCCAGCGCCCAGTTACGACCGGTGCTGGCTGACAAAATACTGGCTAAGACTTTTGGGTCTAATCCGTTTTTGGCGCCCAGATTCATGGCTTCGGCTGTCCCTGTCATAATCACGCCAAGCAGCATGTTATTACAGATTTTGGCGACTTGACCTGCACCGACCTCGCCAGCGTGAAAGATATTTTTTCCCATCACTTCTAGCACGGGTTTGACTTGCTCAAATTGCTCAGCTTGCCCGCCCACGATAAAGCTAAGTGTCCCTGCTGCTGCCCCTGCCGTACCGCCTGATACGGGCGCATCCATAAACTGAATGCCTTTATCTGCCGCAGCTTCGGCAACTTCACGCGCATCACTCGCTGCGATGGTACTACTATCGACCAGCAAGGTATCTTTACTCACCACATCGAGCAAGCCTTTATTACCGTCTTTACCCAGATACACATCTTTGACATGTTGACCTGCAGGTAACATGGTGATGACCATATCCACCTCTTTGCTTGCGTCCACAGGTGAAGTCGCCACGTTTGCCCCTTGTTTGGCAAGGTCGTCTAGCACGGCGGTGTTTAGGTCAAATACGTTGAGGGCAAAGCCATTTTTGATAAGATTTTCTGCCATCGGTTTGCCCATGTTACCAAGCCCGATAAAGGCAATTTTTTTAATGGCTGTTTGTTGATTATTTGGCATATACATTCCTTGTATGTTGTGGTGTTTGTAAACTTTATACAGCAAGTTTGGCTAATTTTGCTGAGAGTGAATCGCTACCCAACCAAGCCTCAAATGGATGTTCGCTGTTGGGAAAAGCTGACGCAAGATGTGACTGGATATAGCGGGCATCACATTCATCAAGGGTTTTACACCATTTTGGCGATTTGTCTTTATCAATCAGTAAGGCGCGTACACCCTCACGAAAATCGGGGTAATTGACACAATGTAGCGACGCATTCATCTCCATATATAGCACTTGCTCAAGCGATAATTTGCTGGCATGTTTAAACATCTCAACCGTCAATGCTGCGCTGACGGGACAACCGTGCTGATAAGTTTCGACCGCTTTGGCGAGCCATTTATCCGCTTCGCCGTTGACTTTGGTGAAGTTGTCATCGCGCAACGCTGCATCTATATCATGCACTGAGCCTTTGTTTACTATTGCTTGGATAGTATTAAAATGCTTCATCAAATGACTGACTGCTAAATGCTCGGTATGATGAATTTTGGCTAAGGCATGGCTTGCGATATCATGTAAACTGTAGTCAGCTTGCCAATTGGCTTGTTTTAGCGCGTCAATCACTTTGTGGTATTCGCTACTTGCCACGGCATATTCAGCAAGGCTAGAGAAAATCGCATCGTTGGCATTGCAGTTCGCCCCTGTCAAGCCCAAAAACAGCCCAATTTTGGCAGGCATACGCGCCAAAAACCACGAACCTGTGGCATCAGGGTATAAGCCGATGGTAATCTCTGGCATGGCAAAACGGGTGGTTTCGGTGACGATACGATGGCTACACATCGCCATCAAGCCCATACCACCGCCCATGACAATACCGTTACCCCACAAGATAATGGGTTTTGGGTAAAAGTGCATTTGCCGGTATAGGCTATATTCGTTTTCGAAGAATTCAACCCCGTACGGATTGGGCTGCTGCATAGGCACTTGGGGCGGAGTGTCGATCATGCTGTCGTACAGTTTGCGGATATTGCCCCCTGCACAGAACGCCTTGTCGCCACTGCCTTTGAGCAAAATGGCGACGATGTTGTCATCGGTTGCCCATTTGGCGAGCTGATTTGCCATCAGTTTGCACATATCGACGCTTAGGGCGTTTAGGGCTTTCGGGTCATTCAATGTCATCGTGCCGATGTGGTGACCACAGTGGGTGGCGATGGTGTCAAATAAGACAGGGCTTTCTATGTTTTGCATTGTTTCTCCTTTACTATTTTCTAAATATTGGCAATGAATCAGCATAATCTTATTTTGGTGAAATTCTCGCTCTTGCATCGCAAAAGGCACAAATCCAAGCCGATGGTAAAAACGTAATGCCCCTGTATTGTGGTTAAACACCGATACGTGTGGCGTTACTTGCTTGTCTTGGCAAATCGCCATCATATACTGCATCAACTGCTCGCCAATTTGCTGATTACGGCACTCATCATGCACGATGACATTGCCAATATAGGCGGTCTTATCTGTTACATTGTACATATTGGCATAGCCAATGATTATTTGGCTATCTTTATCAATGGCAACGGTATTAAACTCACGGGTTTGGGCAATGTTTGCTACCTGCTCAGCCGTCCACGGAAAATGACTTTTTGGTGAAATCACATATAATTCATCGGCATCCGTCACCAATTTTGCGACTTTGTCAAAATCAAGGGGTTGGGCTTCACGAAAAACAACTTTCACCATATAATCACCTTACGATTATTTCCACTCTGGACTGCGTTTTTCAAGGAACGCATTGACGCCTTCTTTTTGGTTGTCGCCATCAAATAACTTGATAAATAACTCACGTTCCTTTATCCAGTTAAAACTTGGTGGTTGATAACGTGCCGACATAATCAAGGTTTTACTCGACGCAATCGCATCGGGGGATTGCTTCGCCACTTTTTGAGCCAGTTCTAAAGCCGTTTGTAACCCTTTGCCACTTTCCACGACTTCTTCCACCAAACCAATTTGCAGCGCCTTATCTGACTTAATACGCTCACCGCATAAAATCATACGTTTTGCCCAGCCTTCACCCACCAGCCACGGCAAGTTTTGCGTGCCGCCTGCACATGGCAATAAGCCAACAGATAGCTCAGGGAGTGCCATTTGGGCATGGCTCTCGGCAATGCGGATATCGCACGCCAATGCACACTCAAGACCACCACCCATCGCATAGCCGTTGATACAGGCAATCGACACGCCACGGAAATCCGATAACGCTTCAAACGCTTCTCCAAATGCCATCGCCATCTCCGCGGCTTGACCTTTGTCACCACTGGCAAAACTGTTTAAATCCGCCCCTGCGGAAAAAAACTTTTCGCCATCGCCATGCACCACCAAAGCGGTGACTTGTTTGTTGGCATTTAAGTCGCTAATGAGCTGCTTTAAACTGGCTAAGCTGTCCTTTGTCCAAGTGTGGGCAGGCGGATTATTGAGCGTCAAAACCGCAACGTGATTGTCGATTGTTAATTTTAAATTGGTGTAATTTGACATGGTAAATTCCTTTTAGAATGCCTTTAAATTCATTGCAATCTTGCCAACGCCCCATCTTCCATCATTTTGCGAGACACAATCATCCGCATCACTTCATTGGTGCCTTCTAGGATTTGATGCACGCGCAAATCGCGCACATGACGCTCTAGGGGATATTCTTGTAGATAACCGTAGCCCCCGTGTAGCTGTAGCGCTTGGTTGGCGATATCAAAACTCAAATCCGTGGCAAAGCGTTTTGCCATCGCACAATACGCCGTGGCATCAGGCGATTTGCTATCCAAATGATACGCCGCCAATCGCACCATCTGCCGAGCCGATACCAAATGGGTGAGCATATCGGCAAGTTTAAACTGCACATTTTGGAATTGGTCGAGGGTTTTACCAAACTGGCTACGCTCCTGTACATACTGCACGGCACGGTCAAGGGCAGCTTGAGCCGTACCCACCGCGCAAGTGGCGATATTGATACGCCCACCATCCAAGCCTTTCATGGCAAAGGTAAAGCCCTGTCCTTCTTCACCCAGTAGATTTTCGGCAGGGACTTTGACATCGGTAAAATGCACTGCCGCGGTCGGTTGGTTTTTCCAACCCATTTTATGTTCATTTTTGCCATAGCTGATGCCATCGCTGTTGGCATCGACGATAAAGGCAGACACGCCTTTTGCCCCATTGTCCGAGGTGCGCGCCATCACCACAAGCACATCGGTCGCCCCTGCCCCAGAGATAAACATTTTTTGCCCAGTAATGTGGTAATAGTCGCCTTGTTTGACCGCTTTGGTTTTTAATGAACCCGCATCTGAGCCAGCATTGGGCTCTGTCAAACAGTAGCTACCCAATTTTTCGCCCGCTAATAATTCAGACAAGTATTTTTCGGCAACCTCAGGTTTGGCAAACTCGCCAATCATCCAAGCGACCATGTTGTGAATGGTCATGAATGCGGCGGTTGACGTATCGCCATACGCCAGTTTTTCAAAGATAATTGCCGCATCAAGGCGCGGCAAGCCCAGTCCGCCAAAATCAGGGTTGGTGTAAAGCCCCATAAAGCCCAGTTCACCTGCGGCTTTGAACACCTCTTTGGGAAAATAGCCTGTGGCATCCCATTCGGCAGCGTTGGGGGCAAGCGATTTGGCGGCAAATTGGGCAGCCAAATCGGCAAAGGCTTGTTGATCTTCGGTAAGGGAAAAATTCATGGTAAATTCCTTTTTATGGCTAAATTACATCCATGCCATCAGTCGTTGCCAAGCGTTGCTTTAACTTAATGCAAAATCGCGACGCTTGGCTATATTGGCTATAACGTTTTTAACCTGATAGCCCAATTCAATGAGTCTTAATCACGAAATATTAATTGTTAGCGTCTATTTATTTTAATGAAATGGTAGTGTTCACCCCTTTACTGGCTTCATCATCAAACCAACGGGCGGTGACGGTTTTGGTTTGGGTATAAAACTGTACAGCTTGTTTGCCATACGGTCCTAAGTCACCCAGTTTACTGGCGCGAGAACCGGTGAATGAAAACATCGGTAGTGGCACAGGAATGGGTAAATTAATACCGACTTGACCCACATCAATATCTTGTTGGAATTTATGCGCTGCCGCACCTGATTGGGTAAAGATAGCCGTGCCATTACCATTTGGATTGGCATTGATGATGGCAATGGCCTCATCTAGGCTATCGGCGTACATGATGTCAAGCACTGGTCCAAAGATTTCTTCTTTGTAGCAAGTCATGTCAGTGGTGACGTTATCTAAAATAGTCGGTCCGACAAAGTTACCGTTTTCAAAGCCTTCCACCTTGATACCACGACCATCGAGCAGGACTTGTGCGCCTTCATCCGCGCCTGCTTGGATTAAGCGCTCAACACGCGCTTTGGCCGCTTTTGAAATAACAGGTCCTAAGTCTTTGTCATCTTTACCGGCTGCCACCACCAATTTTTTGGCACGCTCCACGATGTCACCCACCCAGTTTTTGGCTTCCCCGACCAAAATAACTACCGACAATGCCATACAGCGCTGACCTGCGGCACCAAATGCTGCACCGGCTAGTTGGTTTAGGCATTGTTCTTTATTGGCATCGGGTAGGATTACTGCGTGGTTTTTAGCCCCCATCATACATTGCACGCGTTTACCTGCTTGACTGGCTCGGTTATAGACGTGTGTGCCGACGGCAGTAGAACCCACAAATGAGATGGCTTTGATATCTGGGTGGTCACAAATGGCATCAACGGTGTCTTTGCCGCCATGCACCACATTGAGTACGCCTTTTGGGATTCCCGCTTCGAGCGCCAGCTCTACCAAGCGCATGGTGACCATCGGGTTTTGTTCTGATGGTTTTAATACGAAGGTGTTACCGGTGGCGATTGCCATTGGGAACATCCAAAGTGGAATCATGGCGGGGAAGTTAAACGGGGTGATACCCGCACACACGCCAAGTGGTTGCTGAATATTATACATATCCACGCCAGTTGCCACGTTTTCGATAAATGCGCCTTGTTGCAGGTTGCCAATGCCTGAGGCGTGTTCGACGACTTCAAGACCACGGAACACATCGCCTTTGGCATCGGCTAGGGTTTTGCCTTGTTCTTCGGTGAGCATGGCGGCAAGCTCGTCCATGTTGTCACGAATCAGTTGTTGGTATTTTAAGAAGATGCGCGAGCGGGTGTTGATTGGGGTTTTGCGCCAAGTTTTGAACGCTTCTGCAGCCGCCGCGACGGCTTGGTTGATTTCATCGGGGGTAGTTTGGGGTACTTTGGCAATCACTTGTTGGGTAGCTGGGTTGCTCAGGTCAATCCACTCACTAGTGGTTGATTCGACAAATTCGCCGTTGATGAGTTGTTTTACAGTTTGGGTAGTCATCGTAACAATCCTTGTTTTTACCGTGTTGGGTGTATAGCGTTAGATAGCGTTAAACGCGTTGCAAAACAGTGTGAATGAGTTGGGGGGTAGTGTCAATAATACTTAATTACTTAAGTATTTTTTCTGGAGTAGTTTTGCTAGAGTGGTTTTGCTGGGCGGTTGCCATAGGGTTAATGACAATAATTTTTGAGACTAGCTCACCTTTGCTGCGAGCACCCAGTTTTTTCATTAAGTTGGCTTTATGCACTTCAATGGTTCTGGGGGATAAACCAAGTAACTTACCAATCTCTTTACAGGTATAGCCATTGACCACATACTGCGCGATTTGGGCTTCACGTGCGGTGAGCTGGGATTCGGACAATACTTGCGGTTTTTTTTCAAAATGCCAAATCGCCAGTTTGAAGGGGTCATCTGGGGTTAAGGTGCGTCCGTGGGTGGTTGCCCAAAATATCTTACCTGTTTTGTGACGCATAAAGCGCTCATCGCAGTAATGCCTATTGGCCTGTAATCCCAAACCTGTTAATGCTTCTTTGCCAATTTTTTCAAAATCTTCGACACTGGGAAACAATTTTTGCATCGATTGATTGAGTAGCTCATCGTGCGCATAACCGAACAAATTGGCAAAGGCATCGTTGAGTGCTTTGATACACCGATAGCTTAATACCACTATCGGCGTGGGCGCGTGCCTAAAAGCCAGTAAGGCGTAATTCTCCATGACCATCATCACCCCTGATTTTTAAGCACTAACCATTTATTAACTGACAACTTATTGATTGCCATTAATAATCCGCCATCGCTTGTCTGACCGCCTCAATCGCGGTTGGGTCATCAAGGGTACTCATGTCGCCTGTTTCTTTGCCTTCCGCCAGTGCCTTGATAGAGCGGCGTAAGATTTTGCCTGAACGGGTTTTGGGTAAAGCTTTGGGAAAATAAATAGCCGCAGGTTTAGCAAGGGCGCCCAACTGTCTTGCGACTTCACCCACGATTTGCTGCTCAATGCGGAAACGGTTTTCGGTTTCTGCTACTAAGTCATGATTTTTTAGAATACAAAAGGCAATGGGTAGTTCACCTTTAAGCTCGTCATGGATGCCAACAACCGCTGATTCGGCGACTTCGGGGTGATGACCGATGGTCTCCTCGATTTCCTTGGTACCCAAACGGTGACCTGCCACATTGATGACATCATCGGTTCGCCCTAAAATATAGTAGTAGCCGTATTCATCCATTACCGCATAGTCTGATGTTGCGTATTGTTTGCCATCAAATAATGAAAAATAGCCATTGATAAAACGCTCGTCATTTCGCCAAACAGTGGCCAAACACCCGGGTGGTAAAGGTGCGGTTAACACCAGCATGCCTTTTTCATTGGCTTGGCAGGGTTCGCCTGTGGTTTCATTGATGACTTTGGCGTCAAATCCAAACATCGGATAGCCGGGTGTGCCTTGTTTGTGTGGTTTGTGGTCGGGATTGCCTGCAAATTTTGGGGCATGGCTTAGGATGGGCCAGCCCGACTCAGTTTGCCAATAGTGGTCAATGATTGGCACGCCCATGTGACCTGTTAGCCACTGGGCAGTTGGCTCATCGAGTGGCTCACCTGCCAAGAAGAATGATTTTAGGCTTGAGATATCGTGACGGCTCATCCACATTTCGTCTTGTTTACGTAGCATCCGCACGCCTGTCGGTGCGGTTAACAAAATATTGACTTTATTGGCTTCGACAATTCGCCACCAAATCCCCGGGTTTGGCGTGGTTGGCAAGCCTTCATATATGATACTGGTCATGCCTGTCAGTAACGGGGCATAGATGCTAAACGAGTGACCCACTGCCCAACCGATATCCGAAATCGCCCAAAACGTCTCTCCAGCCTTACCGTTATAGACAAAATCCATCGCAGTGGCAAGGGCTACCGCATGACCGCCTGTATCACGCTGTACGCCTTTGGGTGTGCCTGTCGTGCCCGAGGTATATAATAGATACGATGGCGCATTGGACTCTAGCCAAACACAATCGACTTTGGCATTGTTGTCGGCACTTATCGCCCGCTCGGTGGCATAGTCGATGTCTTGTGGCTCAGCTGTATATGGCATAATGCCACGGTCAATCACCAGCACACGGGTTTTGACTTTGGCTTCTTCGACCGCTTTATTGACCAAGTTTTTATAATTAATGAGCTTGCCGCCGCGCAGCCCTGCATCGACTGTAATCACCATTTTGGCTTCGGCATCATCCATGCGTACAGCGAGATTATGCGAGGCAAATCCGCCAAATACCACCGAGTGAATCGCCCCGATACGCACACAAGCGAGCATGGCATACGCCGCTTCCAAAATCATCGGCATATAGATGACAACACGGTCGCCTTTATCGATGCCATGACGTTTTAGCACATCGGCAAAATAGTTTACTTCTTTGTATAAATCGTTGTAAGTTAAACGGCGTTTGGCATAGTCGGTATACAGTTCAACAGGGTTGCCCAGTGCCTTAAAAGCTTTCTGAATATTGGGGTAATTATCAATCATTTCAGCATTGATTTCGGTAGAGACCCATACAAAAGCATCTTGCTCTGCCCGGTTTTCAAGATGGCGATCGACCATGTTGTAACACAAATTGGTTTCCCCACCGACAAACCATTTGGCAAAGGGCAGCTTACTATCGTCTAGAATTTGGGTAGGTTGTTGATGCCAATAGATTCGTTTGGCTTGCTCGCCCCAGAAGGCTTGTTTATCATTGATGGATTGGTTGTATAAGTCAGAGAAATTCATTGGCTGTCCTTAGCTAGAATCTTAACGGATGGTGAAAGTCGCTTGTAGGTTTGGTTTTTAGAGTTTGGCAAAACATTTCATTGCTTGAATTCATTCCTTGAATCCACTTCATAAATTCAAATGATACGTTTTGTATCGTTTTGAATATAGCAAATAGACTCGCTAACGTCAAGCCTTGCCAAAATAATTTTAACGCTGTTTATATTTCGAATTTTTAACGATGAGTATTTCTTATGGTGATAATAGTTTGTGCTAACATAATTGTCCTGTTACACTTTTTAGACTAAAGCAAATAAGGGAAAAGTCATGAGCCAGACCAACGCCAGCCCAGCTGAAAATGAAAAAAGCCTTTCACCACCTCACGTTTTAGGCCTAGACGCGTTAAACTCGCATCCGTCAAATACGGCACTTGTTGAGCTTATCGACAATGATAAAGACTCTCCTTTGCTAGCGGACACCCAGTTACTTAGCCGCGTACTGATAACAGTCGTTGAGCAGCAAACCTCAGAACCGGTCAAACAAACCATTAATAAACTGTTAAATGGCGAAGACCCCCAGCAGACTATTCAAGCCATTTTGCCAACGCTCAACCATCAACAGCGCAAGAATCTCATTCGGGCTTGTGGCTTATTTGCGCAAGTGTTTAACATCGCCGAAGACATGCACCATGAGCGCCGCCGCCTTGCCCACGAACAAGACGAATCTGCGTCAAAAAGTAGTTTTGCCCATGTGATTGATGAATTAAAAGCCCAAGGGATTGACAGCGATGAGTTGCAAGCACAGCTTGATGATACCTTTATCAGCGCGGTATTGACCGCGCATCCGACCGAGGTGCAGCGTCAAACTATTTTATCACTGCGCCGTCAAATCCGTGCCTTACTTGAGCAATACCACACCGCGATTGGCTACCAACGTCATCGTATTGAGCAGCAACTAGAAGCCACGTTATTGTCGCAGTGGCAAACCAATGAAACCCGCCATTTTAAAATTACTGTCAAAGATGAAATCGACAATGGCATTGCCTATTTTGATTTAAGTTTTTTTGAAGCCCTGCCAAGTTTGTATCGCAAATTAGATTATCAGTTAAAAGAGCGTTTCCCCGATACTGACATGCCAAACTTACTTAATATCGGTGGTTGGATTGGTGGCGACCGTGACGGCAATCCATTCGTGTCAGCCGATACCCTTCGCTATGCGTTCAAACGCCAAGCGGCAACGGTGTTTTACTTTTATCGTGACCAACTGGGCAAGCTATACCAAGAGTTGCCGCTGTCTATCCGCCATGTCAAAGTGAGTGATGCGGTGCTGGCATTGTCCGAGCAATCCAAAGAAGATAATATCTCCAGAGAAGAAGAGCCTTATCGCCGCGCCATCGGGTTTATCTCGTCACGTTTAGTCGCTACCTCGCATACGTTTGATTTGTGTTACGGTTGTCGCTTTGGGCTTAGTGAGCCCTACGCTGATTGTGACGAGTTTTTAGATGATTTGTATGTCGTTTATCAGTCATTGGTCGACAATGGCAGTGAGTTACTGGCTAACGAACGACTCACCGATATCATCCGCGCCGTGGAAGTATTTGGTTTTTATTTGATGCCATTGGACTTGCGCCAGTTTTCAGGGATTCATGCCGAAACGGTCCATGATTTGTTCAAACATGCCGATTTAGAAGATTATCTTTCTTTGTCTGAATCCGCACGTCAACGTGTGCTTCTGCGTGAATTGGCAACTGCGCGCCCTTTATACAACCCCTATATCACTTATGAGCCACAAACCCAGCGTGAGCTAGAGATTTTTCAAGCCGCAGCCGATATCAAAAATCGCTTTGGTGACAAAGCGATTACCCAAAGCATTATCTCCAATGCGGAACAAGTGAGTGATTTGTTGGCATTGGCATTGTTATTGAAAGAATCAGGGCTATTATTGGTCAAAGATGGCGTACCCATGAGCCGTATCAACATCGTACCTTTGTTTGAAACCATTGAAGCGCTGCAAAACAGTACCCGCATCATGAGTGAGTTATTGGATAAACCTTGGTACAAATCGGTGCTAGCCAGTCGTGACAATCTACAAGAGATTATGCTCGGTTATTCAGACAGTAACAAAGATGGTGGTTATGTCACCAGTCAATGGTCGCTATACCAAGCTGAAATTCAGCTGGTCGAAATGGCAGAAAAATATGCCATTCAACTGCGTCTATTCCACGGTCGTGGCGGTAGCGTGGGTCGTGGTGGTGGTCCGTCATTTGAAGCGATTTTGGCACAACCAGAAGGCTCAGTGGATGGTCAAATCCGTATTACCGAGCAAGGGGAAGTTATTACCGCAAAATATGCCGATGCGGGCAACGCGGAACGCAACCTTGAGACGCTGATTGCTGCAACGCTAAAAGCGAGCCTATTGCCAAGCCATAGCGAAAGCCCTGATAGCGACCTAATGAATCAATTATCGCATGAAGCCTTTAATTGCTATCGCGCGCTTATCACTCAGCCGTATTTTATTGACTATTTCTTGCAGACAAGTTTGGTCAAAGAAATTGCCAGTTTAAATATTGGCTCACGTCCTGCTAGCCGCAAGTCTTTGGCACGTATTCAAGATTTGCGCGCGATTCCTTGGGTATTTTCTTGGATGCAAAATCGCTTGATGCTGCCAGCGTGGTATGGCTTTGGCACCGCAGTCGAAAAACTGATTGCAGATAACCCAGAAAACTTAGCAAAACTGCAACACAACGCCCAACACAGCGCCTTTATGCAAGCCATGTTATCAAATATGGCACAGGTGATGGCGAAAACCGATATCGAAATCGCCCAAGCCTATGTTGAGCTTGCCAACAATACCACTGAAGCCAACGCTATTTTTGCACTTATTACTGCAGAATATCATCGCAGCCTTAAAGCCTTGTTGACACTCACCAATAAAGAGACGCTACTGGATGACAACCGTACATTGGCACGCTCACTTGCGCTACGCTTGCCGTATTTGAATGCGTTGAACTGGTTGCAAGTGGCATTACTAAAACAACTTCGCGAAGCGACTGCTGATGAAAGGTCTACCACTGAAACCACCACTGAAGCGACTAGCGACAATGAAGCGTCTTATACCGCAGTGCTTAACTTGGTTCATTTAACTATCAATGGTATTGCCCAAGGCTTAAGAAATACCGGTTAGTAAGCGTTCAACATAGCCTTAACTTACCTTTTTAAAAAAATCGCTGGTTGTGTACTGGCGATTTTTTTATTGACGTTTTTTATTGGCGATTGTTTTATTGATGACAATTAACCCAAATAAAGCTTATCAAAATCCAAATGGTGCACCCATTCTCGTAGTAGCAATACCTTGGCATAAAACGCTAGGTCATTGGGCATAGCTGGCAAATCTCGCAGTGAGCGATAGCCCGCTAGCACTGCAAAAGCTTTTTCTAGCATCTCAGCGCGAATATAGTCGCCATTGTTATCTTGCTCAAACGCGAGTAAGCGTAAATCCTCTGCCCCTATCACCTTTAATAATTCATCTTTGGGCAAGCTGGGTTTTAGCGGTGAAATAGCATCTTCTATGCGCATAATCGCCGTTTCCCATGCCAATTCAGTGGGTGGCAATGCGTGCAATGTCTCTGCAATTACTTTTAGCGTAAGCCCAATGTCCCATAGGTTATCTTGCAACCTTACACTGATGTGGTCAGCATTGACTGTTAACACTAACATAGCACGCCCTTTTGTTATTTTGATTCATTATAATTGGATTATGATTAAATAGCTTGATTGTCATTAAAATGCGCTCGTTTAACCGGTGGATTTGATTTTATAAAAAAAACCCTTATCTAATAACCATATAAATAAGGGGATAGCCATGTCAGAAATTCAATTTAATGCCAATTTAAAAAAAGCCGAAAGCGATGAGCCACTCACTGAGCAGCAATTAGAAGCACTGGCACAAAAACGCGCCTATTTGCAGGAGCAGGCTGAAGACATCATTGCGATTGCACAATTACAAAACAATTCTGCGCTTAACTGTTTACACAAAATCAATGTCTTAGGCGGTACCTCAGAAAAAGCTTACAGAGCGGTAAATACCCGTATCATAACCGACCAAGACCCACATGGCGCTTATCATGCGGTGGCAATGGCACAGTCAACTTCGGATTTGCCCTTTGATGTGCCTACCCTCGTAGATATTGTCATTGAGCAAGGTGAGCCAGCATTACAACTGCGGTTGTTAAAGCTATTTGATAGTCAGCCGATTGCTGCCGAGCCCATTCCAAAAATTCGTGACAGTATCAATCAGTTAGGGGATAAAGCGGTGATTGCACAGCTCAATCAGCATTTGTTAAATCGTCAGTGATACCAAAACAATAAAGGTTAGGAACACTCCTAACCTTTTTTTATTGATAGATGATTTGACTTTGACAATTAGGGGCATCTAAACGTCATGGTATATTCGTAATCATCATCGCGGGCAAGGGTTTTTTTGCTACCAAACACACTGCCAATCATACCTATGGCTTGGTCAGCCGCGCGTCCCATGTTTTCATCCAATACGCCATTATACTGGTAGCTATCGGTCAACACGATGGGCGATTTTCCGCGGCACTGCTCGGTTGCGATATGTAACGCGTTTAATTTGGCGATATTTTTGCTTTTGCCTAACCCAGTGGTTTCTAGGGTGTTGTTCGCGCGCTGTAGCACGGGTAAATTAGTGGGTGTGCTTTGACAAGCAGATAAGCTCACTGCTGCTAATAGCGCGATAGTTGTAATTTTTAATGGGGTGATGTTTAATAAAGACGGTTTGAGAGATGATTTCATGATCTGCAGGCTGTCCCTTTTCAATAGCGGTGTTAAGTTTCTCATCAATTATCAACAATACAGGCAAATTCACCATTTCAATAATAGAATTTGGTTGATGACTTGTATTAGTGTGTGGTAAAAAGTGAGCCATCGCAAGTGGTCTTACAAATCATAAAATCCGCGCAACAATTGGCTAGTTTGTTGATTTTCAAACTAGCTATTTTGGGTGAAATTGGTTAGCATGATGGGTGGTTTTTTTAAAGTTTTTTGCTTAGATTAGGATGATTATGCGCTCACCTGCCCATTCACAATTAACCCATTCGCAATTAATAGATGCCCCTTGCGGTAAGCTTGAAGTTGACGCGCTTTGGCAAGCTGACTCAACGGGCGTTGCCAACCCAAACGCCGCGTCGGTTGAGCGTGTTGCCATTCTTTGTCACCCAAACCCATTGCAAGAAGGCACGATGATGAATAAAGTGGTGACCACCATGTATCGTTTTGCCCGCGACCAAAACATGCATGTGGTACGCTTTAATTTTCGCGGCGTGGGTCAGTCAACGGGCGAGTATGGCAATGTGACAGGTGAAATCGAAGACGCGTTAACCGTGCTGCAATGGATTCATAGCCAAACCGAGGCGCGCAAGCTATGGATTGGCGGATTTTCGTTCGGTGGATTTATCGCCGCTAAGCTTGCCCAGCTTGTCAATGAACAAGGCGCATTTTTGGGAGTCGATGATTTTGACCTCACTGATTTGGCCTTGATTGCCCCTTCTATTGAAAAAAACGACACCTCAGATTTGCTATTGCCCACCGCACAAACCTTTATGATTTATGGCGCGAATGATGAAGTGATTGCGCCAAGCTCGCTACAACAATTTGGGGAAAACTTTGGTATTCAAACGCACATCATTGACGATACAGGGCACTTTTTTCATGGTAAATTAGGGGAATTAAAACAGCTGCTTGAAGCGTTAAGTAGCAAATAACGCAGTTTTTATTTTATCCTAGTTCCTGATTTGTGTTTTTGATTCGGATTTTTGGTGTATTTGACATCATGAGCTATTTGGCACCTTAATGCCGTCTATTTAATCGCATCTATTTATTTAATACCCCTACGTCAAAGCACGTTGAAATGGAATTTTGACAACTTTTTAATTTACGCTGAGAGATAACATGCCCAACTCAAATTTACGACCCCTACAACGCTATGAGCTTGCGCTAAAATCTGGTGACTTTAGCGAAGATGCACAGCAGCGCGCTGCGATGACTTATTTGGACAATGTCTATGAACAAATCATGGACAACCGCGCCAAACAACGTGGGCTATTTAGCTTTTTAAGACGTACTGAGCCGCCCAAAGGGCTGTATATGTGGGGCGGCGTGGGTCGTGGTAAGACTTGGATGATGGATATGTTTTTTGAGTCAGTGCCCGCCGACAACAAAATGCGCCAACACTTTCATCACTTTATGAAACGGGTACACGCCGAGCTCAACAAGCTACAAGGTCAACAAGACCCGCTACAAAAAGTCGCCGATATCATCCATAATGAAGCGGATGTGATTTGTTTTGATGAATTTTTTGTCTCCAATGTCTCCGATGCGATGATTTTGGGTGATTTGTTTACCATGCTATTTAAAAAAGGCATCACCTTGGTTGCCACATCAAATATCGCACCAAATGGCTTGTATAAAAATGGTATTCACCGTGACCGTTTTTTACCTGCCATTGCCGAAGTTGAAAAAAACTGTACGGTTATGAACATTGACAGTGGCATCGACTACCGTCTGCGCGTATTGCAGCAAGCCGAACTTTACGTGTCGCCATTGACCAAAGAAAACATCCACTGGCTTGCCAACCGCTTTACCGCGTTAAGCAACAATCAACACATTATCCAAGACCCCATTCATATCAATGGTCGTGATATCGCCATCAAAGGTCGCACCGAAAACACCTTGTACATTGATTTTCGGGCGTTATGTATGCAGCCGCGCTCAGCCAGCGACTTTATTGAAATCGCCAACGAGTTTAGCACGGTGCTGGTGGATGATGTGCCCATACTCAACGATATTATCGCTGACCCGACAAGGCGCTTTATTTACCTCGTCGATGAGTTTTATGATCGCCGCGTCAAGCTTTTGGTACGCGCAGAACAGCCGATTTTACAACTGTATGATGGGCAAAAATTGGCGTTTGAAATTGAGCGCACGCGCTCACGGCTGTTAGAAATGCAATCAGAAGAATATCTCAAAGCGGAGCATCGTTTGGACGAGATAAAAAAAGAAGATATGACCATTTAAATAATCCAAAGCCTTAATTGTTATGCAGGTGAGTGGCTTTAACGATGTATATTCCCAAAGATTTTTCCCAAACCGATTTTGAAGCAGTTAAAGATTTTATTGCTGGGTCGCCATTAGCAAATATAATGGCATTAAACGGCGATTCGATTGAAATCTGCCCTGTTCCGTTACTTTGGCAAGTAGATGAACAAAATCCGCTTGGCTATTTGATGGGTCATGTGGCAAAAGTAAATCCAATTGTAAAAACTGACGCTAAAAACTGGAAAGTTGTTTTCACCAACCAAGGTCATTATATCAGCCCAAATTGGTATCCTACCAAGGCGATGACCCATAAAGAAGTGCCGACGTGGAATTATCAATCGGTAATTTTTTCGGTGACACCGCAGCTAATCACAGACGCAACTCAAATCAAGCAGATTGTCGCGACGATGACGGATTTTTTTGAACATGAGCTTAAACAAACTAACCCCAGTCATGAGCCTTGGTCTTTAAGTGATGCGCCAAGTGATTATATCAATGCCATGTGCCGCGCGATTGTGGGGGTTAAATTGACCGTTCATAATTTTGAAGCCAAATTTAAACTTAGCCAAAATAAAACTTTGGATAATCAGCAAGGGGTGATTGACGGTTTAACACAACTGCAATCAGCTTCAGCGGATAATATGGCAACGCTAATCAATAACCTCTTTAAGGAATAACAATGACAAATTCAGAAATTTTAGACTTTATCAAATCGCGCCGTTCAATCGGCAATCTTGTCGCCCCTGCCCCCAATCGCGAGCAAGTCGAACAAGCGATTGAAGTGGCGCTATCCGCCCCCGATCACAAGGATTTAAACCCGTACCGTTTTATCGTACTTGAAAACCAAGCGCTCAACACCTTAGGCACGGCGTTAAAAAATGCGGCGATAGCACAAGGTGAAACCGACGAGAAAACCCTCACCAAAGCCGAAAATATGCCGCTGCGTGCGCCGATGATTATCGCGTGTGTGACCGATTTTAAACCTCATGATAAAGTCCCCCATTGGGAACAAGTAGCGGCAAGTAGTTGTACGGTGCAAAATCTCCTGCTTGCCTTGTCGGCACAAGGGTTTGCCACCGTATGGCGCACCGGTCCACTTGCCAATGCGCCTGCAATCAAACAACTGTTTAATGTAACCGCTGATAACCAAGTCATTGCTTTTGTCTATGTTGGCACAGCCGTGTCGACCATCCCGCCGCGTTCTAAGATAGACGTCACACCATTTATTGTTTATGATAATGGCACAAACTAACGGCTAAACTAGCCTTTTTTATATTTTGCTCATGTAAAGGGTGCCCTGTTGTCAGTATTTGCAGGACAAGTGGATTCAAGGATTTTCAATGAAAAAACCCCAGTTAGCAACCAATCTAAGTGAAAATTTAGAAAAGCTGAATGTCAATCGTGAAAAAGCCAGCAAGCTGTTTGCCGACGTCATTGAAAAAGCGGTTAAAAAGTCTAAACCTGACACCCCAGCGGTATTAGAGACAGACTTAGGCAATCAGCTCGCCAACGAGCCTGCGCCCCTCAAAATTGCCGTGTTGGGCGGTGGTAGTTTTGGTACGGCAATGGCAAATTTATCGTCCAAAAATGGCTGCGACGTCACGCTTTGGGTACGCGATAAGCGCAGCGTCAAAGCGATGCAAAAAACCCATATCAACAAAAAATATTTGCCGGACCATAAGCTAGATGAGCGCCTGCAATTTACCCATGATTTGCAAGCAGCCGTCAAAGGCAAAGATTTGATTTTTGTGGCAGTGCCGAGCTCAGCGTTTCGCGAAACCTTACAAAAAATTGCGCCTTTTATTAGCGCTCAAGCCATCGTGTCTTTAACCAAAGGTATGGAAAAAGATACCTTTGCGCTAATGAGTGATGTAATCGCGGATGAATTACCCAATGTGGCTTTTGGCGTGATGAGCGGTCCCAATCTCGCCAAAGAAATCATGAATAATATGCCGTCTGCCACCGTGATTGCCAGCCAATCTGCAGCGCTACGGCTTGCCGTGCAGACAGCACTGCACAGTGCGTTTTTTCGCGTGTTTGCCAGTGATGATTTAATTGGCGTGGAGCTTGGCGGTGCGCTCAAAA
Source organism: Moraxella sp. CTOTU47579 (assembly GCF_032004885.1). Classification (NCBI taxonomy): domain Bacteria; kingdom Pseudomonadati; phylum Pseudomonadota; class Gammaproteobacteria; order Moraxellales; family Moraxellaceae; genus Moraxella; species Moraxella sp. CTOTU47579. Next base: position 90,733 of record NZ_DALZOJ010000001.1, on the reverse strand, counting down.
ATATTTATGCCATCGCCATGGGCATGGCGGCTGCCTATGACATCGGAGAAAACACCAAAGCCATGATTTTAACCCGCGCATTGGCTGAGATGAGCCGATTTGGCGTCCAAGCCGGGGCTAATCCGCTGACCTTTTTGGGGTTGTCGGGCGTGGGTGATTTGTATGCAACTTGCTCATCGACCTTAAGCCGTAACTACCAGATTGGTAATATGCTAGGGCGTGGCATGAGCCTTGACCAAGCCATCAAAAAACTGGGGCAAACCGCGGAAGGCATTAATACTATCCAGCAGGTGAATGAAAAAGCCATGAAAGAGGGTATTTATATGCCGATTACTCATGCCTTGCACGATATTATCTATGAAGACAAAGCGCCGCTTGGGGTTGCGTTAAACTTAATGGAAGCAGGATTTAGAAGTGATGTGGAATTTGTCATGCCGCATCAAGTGCAGCCAACGCATAACTGACAAACATAACTTTAAATATTTTTAGGTAAATATATGCAATTAATTTTAGTTCGTCATGGCGATGCAGGCGCGTATACCCTGCCAGACCATGAAAGAAATTTATCAGCACTGGGTCAAGCCCAAGCTTCACAGACTGCAAAGTGGCTTGCCGAAAACTTTGAGCCCGATCATTTTATCGTCAGTCCTTACAACCGCGCCCAGCAAACCCTTGCGCAAATCCAGCAATTTTTTCCCCATGTGCCTGTGACCACGTATGAGGGCATCACCCCTGATAACGATGCAGACATCGCTGTGGATGCGTTAGGCGAATTGGTTGGCGACTGCATGGTGGTGGTTTGTCATATGAATATCATTGCCAAAATCGCCCATATTCTCACTGATGAACCACTAGAGAGTTTTGCGCTGGCTGAAGCGCGTGTGTATGATATGGGTATATTGGCACCGAGTCTTGCCGCTGAGATAAAACGCTTTGTTCCCACCTGTTAGGTGATTTAATTTGTCAATTTTGTGTAGGACACTTCTGTGATTCATATTTGGTTGCCAACTCAGCATGCTGCCTTACGTTTATGGCAACAAACCACCCAGACTTGGCAAACGGCTGACGATTGGCAAACGCTTGCGACCCTTGCCAATCTGCAAACCACCCAATCAGCCAAGCTGCAAGCCTGTCTCTATTTTCCTAGTGTCAGTTTATTAACAATCCAGCCTACCCTCTCAGCAAGCCAGCTCAACACTTTGGGCGACACCGGCAGGCGCTATTTATTTGAAGATATCAGCATTGGGTCGGTAGAAGATTTACAAGTCAAAATCCAGCCAACCTCAACCAACAGCGAATTCCCCGCGTTATTTGGGCTTCATGCTGCCGATATTCATTCATGGATCAATGCTGCCTCGTTGGCGGGTATTGAGCTAGTCGCTTTACTGCCAGATTTTTTATTGCTGCCGACCATAGATACCAGAATAGATACTAGAGTTGATACTAGCATAAATACGAGCACAAACATGAGGAATGCAGAGACGAGGGCTACGCCTACTACAAGCGCGGTCTACTACCAAGATGCAGATACCCAGCTATTAAAACTGCATACTTATCACGGCATGGCAGTTAGTTTTTTACCGCTGGTACTCACCAAATTACCCATGCTAGAAACGCTATATTTAACGGGTTCTCACGATGAAACCGTTGCCCAGCAATTAACTAGTATGCCTAATTTATCCATTGCATCATCTGAGTTGTTGTCTACCCCAATCAAAGACCCGGTCAGACATTTTTTTAACTTTGCGACAATCAAAGGTAAAACGACGCTTGCGCCTTATGCCAAAGTCATCGCCCTAATCACGGTTTGTGCCCTGCTGACAGCCTTTGTGGTCGATGCACTTCGTTGGTATTATTACAACCAAGCGCAAAAACAAGCCGCAACTTTGCTAGCTCAGCAATATGCCCAGTGGTTCCCCAATGAGCCGCTTAGTAGCAAACTTACGCTGCAGCGACAGTTATCTGGCAAATTAACCACCCAGCAATCAGCCACGCCAAGCGTACTTGAGACATTATCGTCAATACAGCCTGTATTGCAGCAGTACCAACTGACCGCCAAGCAGCTTAATTTTCAAAATAATCACTTACAACTGCAGCTTTTATCATCAAGCGCCGATTCATTAAACAAAGCCGTCAATGACATGGTAAACAAAGGGATAAAAGCCAAGCTAGGGTCTGTGGATGCCGCGATACCCGCTGCAATGTCTTCCAATACTGCCAGTGCGGTTTCCAGTGCAGTGGCGCCAACTTCTGCTGGCAGTGCCCTTGCCATGATAGATATTGAATTGGCAGACTAAACCTACGACTGAGATGAATTTATGAAACCGCACGCCTCACTGAGCCAATCCCTGCAAAAACTAACCACGCCTCTGGGTCATGCCTTTCAAAATTTATCACGTCGTGATCAGATTGCGCTGCTGATATTGGCAATGTTCTTGCTTTTTTTCGTGGTGGGTGTCGGTGGTTGGACGCTGCATAGCAAAGCCAACCAAGCACAAAAAAAATACGATGACACCATGGCAGATGTATTTTGGCTACGCAGTCAAGCAGGCAACATCAATCCCAACCAAACCCAACAAGTCAGTCAAGCCGATGCTATCAAACAAATACTTAGCCAATCAGGTATTGTCAATGCGCAAGTGGTCGAGAATGGCAATACTATCCAAGTTGCTTTTAGTCACCCGCAGGCCAGCGTAATCACCAATATATTTAGTCAGTTCCAACAACAAGGTATTCGCATCCAGCAACTACAAATCAACCAGCCAGCCCTCGATAAACTTGAAGTACAGTCTGTCTTATCTATCAACTAATGGTAAAAGTAAACAGTGGTAAAAGACCATAAAAAACGATGCACTTGGCATCGTTGTTTTGGCGCATGGTGGCGCATTGGGTGATTATTTTTGCACCCACTGACGGATTTTATCACGCTCTGCTGGCGTTGCTCTCAACCATAACTGCATAAATTGATCGAGACTATCCGATGAACTGACCGTGGTCACAACAGCTTGATTGCCAGATTGATTGATTGCGGGAATCGCGCCCCCTGATTGTCCTAAGGCATTGATGGTTTGTTGATTGGCTTCAACCGCTTTTGAGCTACCACTAAACACACCGCCTAACGCATTACCCAATCCACTAAAAATGCTTGAACTACTGCTGGATGTGGCTTGCTGACTTGCAATGATTTGCTTACCTTGTAGCACCGCTAGTGTGGGTTGTTTGACATATTCTTTAGCGGCATTATAGTCTTCTGGTTGACCTAGCATATCCAACACATACGTTTGATTGTCGGCAAGCTCTACTGGAACGCTAATATTGCTTGAACGTAACACATCGTGATTGTCACCGCGCAGCTCGTACAACCGATTGTACTTGGCAGTAATTACATGTTTGCCTGGCTCAAGTTTGTAGGTTTTTTGCGGTTTTGAAAGCAAGCCGTTTTTGACTTCTTGACCATTAATGGCGGTCACCACGGTATTATCAGCAACATTCAAGGTGACCTGGGCAAATGTTTGTGTGGTTGCTAACACGCCCGCAGTCAACGCGGCAGCCGTCCATAAGTACTGTTTATTCATAGGATATCCTGTTGTTTTACATCAAACTGTTAATGGATTCTAACCCATTTATCACGCAATTCCTATGACAAACCCGGTCAAAAATCTAAAAAATTCTCATTTTCTGCAATTTCATCAAAGTCCGCCAATTCAAAATTGAGCGTTAAATTATCAATGATATTCATCGCATCTTGTATTTTGGCTTTGCTCACTTTGTTTAATGGGGTGCGTTCCATGTTAGAAAACAATGGCTGCAATTCGTTTAACACTGCCAACATCGCACCGATGCGGTGTGGACCTTCATTGAGCAAATAGTCAATAATACGTGGGTCAAAGTGCCAATGACGACGGCGTAATACTGATTCCAAAATCAGCTGTCTATCAAGCCTATCACTGCCAGTTGGCAACTGAAAAGTTGCGGCTCGCGCAAGCCTTGATAGCAAATCTCGCAGCTCAAAATTTAACGACTTTACTGGCAACCGACTGGCAAAAATAATTTTATTACCGTATTCTTGCGATAAATTAATCAGATGAAAAACTGCTTCTTGCCACTCAGGATGACCTTGAATTTCATCCATATCATCAAGCGCAATCACTGTGGTATTCTCTAGCGATGACAACACCATGGCATCCATGTTGGCGTTTATCAGCTCACGCAGCGATAGATAAATAACAGATTGGTCGATATCACGAAAGGATTCGCAGATAGCGTTGAGTAGATGGGTTTTACCTGTATCGCGCTCGCCGTATAGATATAGCTGCGTCAATAGCCCTACATGCATTTGGCGCACCACATCGATGATGGATACCCAGCCTGGACCACTAAAGTCACTGATACTCGCGGACTGCTTGATATTTAAGTTTAGACTTAATTGTTCCGACATTCATGCACTCGCAATCGGTAAGATATCGCTTTTTGAAAATAAATCATAAACCACTATAAATATAGTAAATATAGGTCGGCAAACATAGTGCTGCCCAGTTCGCCGCTCTATGCTTAAAAGTTTAAAAGCAAAAAATTCAAGCGTCTAACTAAATTTTGACTATTATAACCTAAATTTATGAAATAGCTACTCACGCGCCTTTTGCCCCGTGTCGGGTTATTTCAAATTTACTTACCTTTCTTATTTACTTTTTAAAACACTCAAGGCAAAAACAGTCAATGCCATTATAGCGCTGAATGCGATGATATAACCAAAGATTGTACATGTCTTATCATTTTAGTAGTATATTTGATTATCTTTGTAATGGAGACTCTTATGTCTTTTGTGAACCAATGGCGTGATGTGAATTTTTTTAGACCATTACATATCACTTTGAGTACCTTGAGCGCTATGGGGCTAGGGTTGGGACTTACCGCCTGCCAACCCACCCCCGAGACAACTAACCAAGCCAGCGACACTGCCCCTTCACCGTCTAACGTACCTGAAGTCATCATTGCCCAAACCCCAGCCAGTATCCCACCTGCCACAGTCGGGTTAAAACGCATGGATTTTCCTTTGTACTTGGCAGGTGTGCCAAGCCTACTGCATCCGATTATTCCGTCAGTGCCCATCAATCGCAAATATGACAGCGATGCCAGTGATGCTAAAAAATCACCTGTCAGCTACTTTCAAGAAGTTGCACCCTATGATTTTCAAAGCAGTGTTTACAATATTGTGTTTGAAGAGTTAAAAACCGGGCAAGTACACCGGCTGTTTCCACAAGATAACTTTGTGATAAGAGCGGTGCACACGCCCTTGGTAGATTTAAGCCCAGATGACAAAACAGCGCAGAAAAAAGCTGCCATGACGCAAACTGCACCTACCCAACCGCAAGCTGCGAAAGAAGCAACCAGCCCATTGGCAGTCAAAGTCGGCAATACCTTACTTTTAGGCTATTTTATCTATGAAGTTAAAGAGATCGCTGATGATAATGACAATAAAACCAATCTTGATCAGCAGCTCACCTTGTATTTAAGCGATTTAAATGGCAAAAATTTATTGAAACTCACGCCCAATAATCAATATTTTAAACATTATAAATGGCTGCCTGAGAGCAAGCGTTTTTACTTCTCAACCCAAGCCGATACCAATGGCGATCGGGTGATTGATGAGAATGATAAATACTTCTACTATTTCATCGATTTTGCCAAAAACGCGCAAATAGTCACGGCGTATGATTTTAGTAAGCCAAAAGCATAAAGCTTTGTTAAATTGCGCCATTAAGCACGTTTGAGACGTAACGCATTAAGCACCACAAACAGTGAGCTCAATGACATACCAATCGCAGCCAACCAAGGCGGCACATAGCCTAACGCAGCGGGTATCAGTACGATAAAGTTATACCCTAGCGCCCATTTGAAGTTTTGGGCAATAATGCGATCGGTCTTGAAAGCCACCTCACGCGCTTTTGCCACGGCTTGGATTTGACCATTGAGCACCAAAGAGTCACTGGAGACTTGCGCCAAATCTGCCGCACCCGCCATCGCAGTTGAGATATTGGCAGCGGCAAGTACCGGCGCATCATTTACCCCATCCCCGACCATTTGCACGATGTGTCCTTGCTGCTGCAGGGCTTTTAAATGTTGTACCTTATCATTCGGGGTAAGACCTTTATAAACCGTGTCAATACCAAGCTCGCGCGCTACCTCAAACGCCTGAGCACTAGGATCACCGGTGAGCATCAACACCTGCGCGCCTTGGTCTTTAAGATGTTTAATGGTAGCTAAGGCGCCTTCTCGGACTTTATCATGAAAATAAAAATGCGCCAGTGGTTGCCATTTTTTGCTTAGGCTATCTTGTCTCGATAAGGACACACTGGTGCTAGCTTGGTGTTTGCTCAAATTTGGCAGTAACCCATCGTCTAATCCTGATTGCACTGCAAAACCATGATGACCTAGACGATAACTTAGCCCATCAATCGTAGCTTGCAGACCGCCCCCCGGAATGTGTACCAAATCGCTGGTAGCGGGCAAATGCATTTGCCGAGTCATTGTCAATAACGCATGAGCAATGGGGTGACGACTACCCACTTCAAGGCTCGCTGCAATACTTAAAAAATGGTTTTTTATCTCGTCTTCGTTTTTGGCGTCATCTTCAGTAAAATCTACTGAGGGATTTTGTTTAACACCATACGGTACATCCAGCGTTTCAATCGCCATCAAATTGGGTTGACCGTACGTCAATGTACCGGTTTTATCAAACGCCACATGGGTGACTTCAGCGAGTGTGGTAATGGTATGCCCGCGGGTCGCTAAAAACCCCAGACTTGCTAGTCGATTGGTAGAAACGGTTAATGCGATGGGTGTGGCCAATGACAAGGCACAGGGACACGTAGCGACCAATACGGCAACCGTTGCCCAAATGGCATGACTGGGCTCAATAAAATACCAGGCCAAAAACACCATACTGGCAATCACCAGTACCCGCGCGACAAACCAGCGTGCCAGTTTGTCTGCTTTTAAAGCGATTTGCGGTTTTTCACTGAGCGAGCGATTCACTAGCCTATCAATCACGCCCATTTGGCTGTCATTGGGTAATGTGGTGATTTGCATCACAAACGGCTGACTGTCATTTTGGCTACCGCCCACAATGCTATCACCCAAGCGTTTGACGATTAAATCACTCTCCCCGGTCAATAAACTTTCGGACACCGTGGCACTATCTGACAGCAAAACACCATCACTGATGATACTGCTACCGGCATCAATGCGGACAATATCACCAACTTTTAGCGACTGGGCCGAAACCATTTGCTCATTATCACCCCTGTTGGCAGGGTCTACACTAAGTGACTGATAAAAAAGGTCTTTATATTGACTGGCATACAGCGTCACTTGTGAGGCATCGATATTCTCTAGCACTAACGGCGCTTCATGACCCAGCTTTGCCACCAACACAGGCTCGACGACTACCAAATCATTGGCTAAATTGGCAGCTTTTAGCCTGGCATTGTGCTCGACAAATTTGCCCGCCAATAAGAAAAATATCAGCATACTAACCGAGTCATAATAAGTCTCGCCTGTGCTGGTCAATGTCGCATATAAACTTGCCAAAAAGGTAATGACAATGGCGATACTAATCGGCACATCCATATTGACTTGGCGGGCTTTAATCGCTGACCATGCCGATTGAAAAAATGGCAACCCTGCAATCAAAAACACAGGAATACTAACAAACAGCGATACCCAGCGTAAAAATTGCCGATCGTTGACGCCGATACCTGAATATTCCCCAAAATATAGCGCCACTGCGAACATCATCGCTTGCATAGCACCCAATGCCGCAATACCCAATTGAAACAACATACGGCGATTATCTCGCTTGAGCATCGCCTCATGGGTATCTTGCCGATAGGGTTTGGCATCATAGCCAATGGCTTGCACATTTGCCAAAATTTGGCTAATCGGCAGTTTTTTTTCATCCCACACCACGCGCATCCGTTGATTGGTGAGATTGACTTGGCAAGTATCCATGCCATCAAGGCGATACAACTGGGTTTCAATCAGCCAACTACAGGCAGCACAGCGCAAATTGCTGATTGACAGCTCGGCAACGCTGTGCCCTTGCTGATGGTAAATAAATTGCGATTTAATATCATCGTGGTCATACGCTTGCAGCTGATATAACGAATCAGGGAGACTGGCGGTACGATTGATTTCACTGCGGTCAAGATAGTATTGCTCAAGCCCCGCCTCGATGATACTTTGCGAGGCAAGCTGACAGCCCATACAGCACATCGCCCGATCTTCACCCAATACATGGGTAAAAAATGGCGGGCTTGGTAGCGGGTCGCCACAATGAAAACAATGCCCTTCTGCTGGCAACACCAGCTCCACATCTTGATATGTGGTAGTAAATTTGCTATCCGCCTCATTATGCGTACGGATAGGCGCATCGGTCACAACCGACCGGTCAATATCCGATTGTTTTGCCCCAAATTGGCTATTGTTTGGCATCATCAAATCCCCTAGGGCAAAAAACCCTAACTCACCCAAAAATGACTGTTATTGTACTCCAAAACCGTCTATTAAAGTTCAAAAATCCTGTATAAACGTGGCAAAATAGCACGATGTTGACATTGTATTTTGGCGTGTTTTGGGTCATGATAAAGCACTTTTTTATACCCTTGATCGTGACGCATTTTTGTATGAATTCAACCGTTATCTCTGCCGCTAAAAATCGCCAAAACCCGCCTAAATTCCAGCATCACTCAAACCAACAAGGGATGTTTATCCTAAGCTTCATCTTTGTGGTGGCAGTATTGGGCGGCTTGGTCTTGCTTGGGTTATATTTGGTGCGCCAAGATAATGTCATCACCCAAAAATTTGAGGGCAAACGCTGGAATATCCCTGCAAAAGTGTACTCGCAACCGTTAACGTTGACGGTGGGTAATCCCCTTAGCGATGATGAATTGGAAAATTGGTTAAATTTACTCACCTATGCCCCTGACCAAAACTATGACAATGCCGGCACTTTCACCAAAAAAAATGGCGAGTACTATATTCATACCCGCGAATTTAAATTTGCCGCCAACGATACTGAGCCATCGCAAATTATTAAGGTCACGCTCAAAGATAACCAAATTGAAAAATTACAAAGCACCCATCCTAATCCATCGGGTGTGGCGCGGGTTGAGCCAATTTTTATTGGCGGTATCTATCCAGACAACAATGAAGATCGCATCGTTTTAACCATCAATGACTATCCGCAGCCATTAATTGATGCGCTGGTGGCAACCGAAGACCGCAGTTTTTATCAGCATCACGGCGTGTCTATCCGCGGGATAGGACGTGCGATTTATAGCAATTTTATGGGCGGTTCACGCCAAGGCGGCTCCACCATCACCCAGCAACTGGTTAAAAACTTCTATCTCAACTCAGACCGCACTATCAAACGTAAAGCCAATGAAGCAGTGATGGCGATTTTGCTGGAAATGCATTACACCAAAAGTGAGATTTTGCAAGCCTATATGAATGAGATTAACTTAGGTCAAAATGGCAATCACTCTATTAACGGGTTTGGGCTTGCCTCGCAGTTTTACTTTAACCGTCCGCTAAAAGAGCTTCGACTCGACCAAATGGCGATGCTCGTAGGGCTTGCCAAAGGTCCTACCCAGTACAATCCGCTACGCTACCCCGATGCTGCCCTAAAACGCCGTAACGTGGTGCTGAGTAATATGCTGATAACCGGTAAAATCAGCCAACAACAATATGATGAAGCGGTGCAGCAGCCACTGAGCATTTCTTACAATCCTGTGATTGGTAAAACGCGTTTTCCAGATTATTTAGACGTGGTCAAGCGAGAACTTACCCGTACCTATGATGCCAACGATCTCAAAAACGAAGGCTTAAGAATATTTACCAGTTTTGATCCCAACGTTCAAAAAACCGCTACCAGTGCGGTCATTCAAAGCGTCAATCAGTTAAAAAAAAGTAATCCCAAACAGCTCACTAATTTGCAAGCCGCCCTAGTCAGCGCCAATCCCAACAACGGTGAACTGCTCGCTGTGGTGGGAAGTAGCCGTGATTTTACTGGGTTTAATCGCGCCGTCGATGCCAAGCGCCAAGTTGGCTCTTTACTCAAACCGATTATTTACTTAACCGCATTTGAGCAGGGTCGTTACAATTTATCAAGTAGTGTCGATGACAGCCCAATTGTGCTAAAAATGACCGATGGTAAGACATGGACACCCAGCAATTACGGTGGCGGCAGTCATGGTATTGTCCCACTCACCAGCGCTTTAGCCAATTCCTATAACCAAGCCGCGGTGCGTGTGGGCATGGAAGTCGGTATTCCCAATTTTTTAAATCAATTGTACCGTATGGGTATCAACAGCCCATTGCCCAATTATCCATCTACCTTGCTTGGCGCGGTAAATCTATCGCCCATGGATATGTTGGGGATTTATCAAGTGCTGGCAACAGGTGGCTTGCGTCATGAAATTCATACCATTCGCACGATTATTGATGACCAAGGACGAGTGGTTCAGGGCATGGAACAAAAAAATCAGCAAGTCATCAACCCTACGGCTGCCTATCTCACCAATTATGCGATGCAGCAGGTCATCAAGCAAGGTACCGCCAAAGCGGCGCTATCGCTCGGTGACAATCTCAATCTTGCAGGTAAAACAGGGACTACCAATGATTATCGCGATGCGTGGTTTGCAGGCTATAGTGGTAATGTGGTCAGCGTTGTTTGGGTCGGTTTAGATGACAACAAACCCACAGGCCTAAGTGGCGGTAATGGCGCTTTGCCGATGTGGATGAATTTTATGAAGCAGCAAAAGCTTACCCCGGTTAATCTTATCGCGCCAGGCAATATCGAATGGCTATGGATGGAAAACGGCAAATCACAATTATCCAATGAAAAATGTCCAAATGCCATCTATGTACCTGTTGATACTGACAATCTACCGCAAGATAGTAGTGAATGCGCGGTGCAAATTTATCAACGTGAGCAAGAAGCAAGATTTGCGGCACAGCAACAACAGGCAATGAGTGAGTTTGGACAAAGCCAACAACAGCGCTATGACAATATTGAGCGCAGACAAACCGAGGCAGATACCATTGGCAATAACCCACCTGCAGCCAATCGCTACCAAAATGAGGGTGGCTATACGCGGAATACGCAGACCAACCCCAATAATCCTAATAACCCCAATAATGGCGGCGACCCGACACATACTAACCAACCACTCAATGCGGCGCCGCGCTCGCAGTCTTGGTTAGAAAAATCGGTTAAAGAAATGTTTTAGAGACGATAACAGGCAAACCTTCTTATTTGCCCTTGTCTTTAGGTGTTTTGGCTTGGGTGCGCCAAGCAATAACATGGGCGTTTTCATTTTTGAGTCACATCGCATTTTTGGCTGAATGCGTTTATACTACCAAGCCAGCGCGCTCGCCTTTTATTGTTTCATTATTTTATTTTTTCATTATTTTATTTGTTATTTTTAAGGACTTTTTATGCCTTGGCAGCAATTACATATTCAATGCGAAAAATCGCAAGCCGAACTGGCGGAAACCTTGATGCTAGAAGCCGATGCGCTCAGTATCAGTTTAGATGATGCGGGTGACCAACCGCTATTTGAACCATTGCCAGGTGAATCGCCATTGTGGGATGATGTGATTGTGACTGGGCTATTTGATGGTGATTGTAATTTGGAGACTTTGAGTCAAGATATCGCCAATGATGTGGTGGCGACGCGCGTGTGGACCAGCCGAGTGGATGACAAAGATTGGGAACGTGAGTGGATGAAGAACTACCATCCCATTGAATGTGCCAATGGACTTTGGATTGTGCCCAAATGGATGTCACCCCCTAACCCCAATGCGATTAACATCATCATGGATCCAGGCTTGGCATTTGGCACAGGTTACCATGCGACGACCCGTCTTTGTATTGATTGGCTGACAGAACAGCCCCTGCAAGATAAAGTAGTAATTGATTATGGGTGCGGCTCAGGTATTTTGGGCATTGCGGCGCTTTTACTAGGCGCAAAACAGGTGTATGCGGTCGATATTGACCCCCAAGCAGTCTTAGCAACCCATCAAAATGCCGAGCGCAACCATGTGGCTGACAAACTACAAGCATTTTTACCTGAGCAATTTAGTGACTATTGTAAAGAGCAGGCTATTTTGCCCGTGGACTTGATTACCGCAAATATTTTAGCCAAACCGCTAATGAGCCTTGCCCCTTATTTTGCGACATTATTGAAATCTCAAGGTAGCATTGTGTTGGCAGGTCTGATTGAAAACCAAGTAGAAGATGTAAAAGCTGCCTATCACCCTTATTTTGAGATGGATGGCGAATTTACCTTTAGCGCGCAGGAAGATAAACATTGGCATCGCCTTTCAGGTTTTCGCCGCGCGTAGAACAAGTCGCGATTCGTATAAAAAGCCTTACAAGGCGGTAAGGTTTTCTTTTCCCCGTCGAAGCCTAGTGACAGCCTAACAACATAGCTAGCAGGCTAGTGAATATAAATTCTAGAAAATTTGTTGACTTTATTTTTTATTCGTCATTAAATGATTTAACACACGACATTATTAAAAATCAAAGACGCAAACTAAAAATGCTAAAAGGGAAGTGATGTTGCGATGAATTTGTACAATGCCAAATGCCCAAACTGCCAACATGCATTTAAAATCAACGATGAACAGTTAGCCATTAGACATGGGTATGTTCGTTGTTCCCATTGCAAAACCATTTTCTCAGCCGCTGAACAGCTAGAACAAAAAAAATTTGCTAACAACAATCCACTTTCAAGTTCAAACCATCAGACGTCCTCGGCGCTCATTGATGATAAATCTGAGGAGATTTTATTTGACGATGAGTCAGGTATTGATGAAGCCGGCAATCTCATTGTCGATGAACCCGTTAAACCCATCTCACCCTATCCCTTGTCACAATCTCATACAAAATCAGCCTATGCTAAATCAAACAGCACCATAGATGACTTAGAGATTATAGACAATTTTGACCAACTACCCATAGCCAAAAATAGCAATCCCAAGGTATTGATTGGCGATGAGGACGCCGTTGAAGCGATAGACCTCGCCCAAGATAACGAGACGTTAGGCGATGAGCAGGCTTGGCTGCTAAGTTTAATGGCACAAGCGGATGACAACGAAGCAGCGGACGACACAGCCGGCGCCAAGCGAAGCATGGATGGGGTATTTAACACAGATATTTTTGACCAAATTCCGATTGATACTCGTAGTGAGCAACAAGCAGATTTGTTAGCCTATCAACAAAAGATCGATGAACGCTTGTCGCAACAAGTTTCCTCGCAGCAATTGGCGAATGCAAAAATTTTTAATATGCGCATTATTTGGGGATTAGGTAGCTTACTATTAGTCTTTTTGTTAGCCGCGCAATATATTATTTTTAACATCGACACCCTAATCACTTCAAAAGCAAACGCGCCCGTGCTATCAACTATTTGCCATAAAATACCCGCCTGTCAATTACCTCTGGCTGATACCGAGCTTATTGATGTGCAGATGCTTGCGCTTGCCCATTCATCCAAACAAGCGGGGAAAACTGACTTGGTATTTACTCTGACCAATACCACGGATAATAATATTGTCTACCCGAGTGTTAAGGTTTCACTACGCAGTGGCAATACCATACTCGCGCAAACCCTACTCACCCCTAGCCATTATTTGGAAGCCGGTAACAATTATTTGATGCCGCATCAAATAAAACCCATCAAATTGCGGATTGATTTTCCAAAAACCCAAGTCCAAGCCGCTAATATTGAGCTAGTTTATTAAATTGTTTTAGCTTAATTTCAATTGAGCTTCTTTTTAGCTTCATTCCAATATTGACGTGCCAAGCCTATAGTACCCACTATTTATCGCACAATTTTACATATTGTAAACAACTTAAGCTTGCTATCGCTTTCATAATTGTTTTAGTATAAGTACTAATAACTTTATTATTCGTCTTGATATTTAAGTTTTATTTAATCTATCACCTAACGAATCATTCAATAAATTTGTCAGCAAATTTAGTTTGAGAATCTGTTATGCCCAATTCTGTTGCTTTACAAAATCGCGCCAAGTATTCCAATATGTCAGATAGCCCATCTAATCCATACACTACCCATACCTCCTCGCAAACTTCACCCAGCGCAAGCCTAGCTCATCACATTGAGCTTGTGGTGCGAGAGTACTTCGATAATTTAAAAGAACAACAACCGACTCAGCTGTATGAGCTTATGTTGTCACAATTTGAAAAACCGCTAATCAGTGTCGTCCTTGAACATACCCGCGGCAATCAAACCAAAACCGCCGAGATTTTAGGACTTAACCGCGGTACATTGCGGAAAAAACTCAAAACCCACCAATTATTATAATTGATAAAAATACCCGCTTTTTTATGATAAGATATCCCCATATTTAGGGATTTATAGAGTTGGGGTATTAAAGTCAATCAGTCAGTTCGTCATAACTGACTTTTTGTTTTTTCTGCCCCCAGTGTTTTTTTGTCAACGAGTCGAGTCAATTATGAATCAATCTTATGCATTGCTCTCTGTTTCTGATAAATCGGGTATTGTGGATTTTGCCAAAGGTCTAATCACCCACGGTTTTCGTCTGCTATCAACGGGCGGCACCTACAAACTACTCAAACAACATGACTTAGCAGTGACTGAGGTCGCAGAATACACAGGTTTTGCAGAGATGATGGATGGTCGGGTAAAAACCCTGCATCCAAAAATTCATGGCGGTATTTTAGGTCGCCGCGGCACTGATGATGCCATTATGCAAGAACATGGCATCGACCGCATTGACATGGTCGTTGTCAATTTATATCCATTTGCCCAAACCGTTGCTAACCCGAATGTCACCAAAGAAGACGCCATCGAAAACATTGATATTGGTGGACCTACCATGGTGCGTGCCGCGGCAAAAAACCATGACCATGTCAGCATCGTGACAAGCCCCAACGATTATGCAGCAATCTTGGGCGAACTAACAGCAAACGGTCGTATCAGTGATACCACCCGATTTGATTTAGCGGTAAAAGCATTTGAGCATACCGCACATTATGACGGTATGATTGCCAACTTTTTAGGCAATCGCCTGCAAAGCTTTGAATCGGCTGACCAATTCCCGCGTACCTTTAACGTGCAAATGGATAAAACGCAAGACTTACGCTATGGTGAAAACCCCCATCAACAAGCCGCTTTTTATGTCGAAAAAGCCCAGGTAAATGGTCAAAAAGAGGCCAGTATTGCCACTGCCAAGCAATTACAAGGTAAAGAACTATCTTACAATAACATCGCAGATACCGATGCAGCGTTAGAATGCGTGAAATCGTTTGATATGCCTGCGTGTGTCATTGTTAAACACGCCAATCCTTGTGGAGTAGCCGTGGATGCCGACTTAACCAATGCTTATCAAAAAGCCTTTGCCACTGACCCAGAATCTGCGTTTGGCGGTATTATCGCCTTTAACCGTGAATTAGATATCAAAACAGCAAAAGCGATTGTGGATCAGCAATTTGTTGAAGTCATCATCGCCCCAAGCGTTGCCGACGGTGTGCTCGATGTCACATCTGCCAAGAAAAATGTGCGCGTGTTAGTCTGCGGTGAATTACCAAACCCAAGTGAGCGCCAAGCCCAGTTTGATTTCAAACGCGTCACTGGGGGTTTATTGGTGCAAGCGCAAGATTTGGGCTTAGTTACTTTAGATGATTTAAAAGTAGTGACAAAAGTACAGCCGACTCAGCAACAATTCGATGATTTGCTGTTTACTTGGCAAGTCGCCAAATATGTGAAATCCAACGCGATTGTGTATGCTAAAGATGGGCGTACCATTGGGGTGGGCGCAGGTCAAATGAGCCGAGTGAACTCAGCCCGTATTGCCGCGATTAAAGCTGAGCACGCTGGTCTATCGCCTGTGGATGCGGTGATGGCATCAGATGCCTTCTTCCCATTCCGTGATGGTATTGACAATGCCGCAGCGGTGGGGATTAAGGCGATTATCCAGCCCGGTGGCTCCATGCGCGATGACGAAACCATCGCCGCAGCCGATGAACATGGCATTGCGATGGTGTTTACCGGTATGCGTCATTTTAGACATTAATTTTTGTTAGGCATAAAAAAGGCGAAACTGACTAGGTTTCGCCTTTTTTAATTAATAATTTTTTTATAGTCTCGCTAAGGTTTGGCAAATATCAAGCATGCGATTGGCATAGCCCCATTCATTGTCATACCAAGCAAACACTTTAAACTGCCGCCCCACGCTCATGGTCTGTAAGCTATCAATCACCAATGAATGCGCATCATGGATAAAGTCACTGGACACCAATGGCTCATCGCTGTAATCCATGATACCCGATAAATCTTGTTCACTGGCATGTTGTAACAGCTGATTGATAGCGGGAACATCCGTGGCTTTGTCAAAGGTAAATGTCACATCAATTGCCGCGACATCCATGGTCGGTACGCGGATAGAATACCCATTCACCTTGCCTGCCATATGCGGCATCACCCGATTGACCGCAGCGATACTACTTGATGTGGTTGGGATAATGTTATGCCCAGAAGCCCGTGCACGGCGCAAATCACGGTGGACTTGGTCAAGCACAGTTTGGTCAGCGGTCACCGCATGGATTTCGGTCATCATTGCTGATTCGATACCATAGGCATGATGCAATACATATAGTAAAGGCACGAGCGCTTGGGTGGTACACGACACGCTGGATAAAATCTTTTTATCACGGCTAAGCTCATGGTCATTGACGCCCACTACGATACTGGCATCTACATGATCAAACGGAGCAGCCCCAATCATCACCTGCTTGGCGCCCGCGATAATATGCTGCGACGCCTGTTCATAGCTGCGAAAATGACCCGTGCTCTCAAGCACCATGTCGATACCCAGTTTTTGCCAAGGTAATTTGCTGGCAATGGGCTGCTGTATCAATGCAATTTTTTGCCGAAATTCTCCTTGGCTTAATAGCAAGAAATGCTGTTGTTTTTCCCCCAAATCCACTGTTTTTAATTCAACATGGATATCACTGACCGCCGATAATCGACCGTGGGTACTGTCATATTTGAGTAGATGTAATAGGGTTGCTGGCTCAGCAATATCATTGATGGCGACGATATTTAACGGCTGTAATTGTAAAGGATTTTGACAAAACCGTTCGATATAAGCACGTAGCACGTTGCGCCCAATACGACCAAAGCCATTAATAGCAATGTTAAAAGGTTTGATGGTGGAAGCATTCAATCAGGGATATTCCTTACTAGACAAGTGCTCAATTGCCATGCGGTTTTAAAAACAACAAGGCAAGTTTGACATCATTATAAGAATAGGCGTTTCTTAATTCTTCGACAATCGCGCGAATTTTGATTTTGCCATCGTTATCTTTATCGCGTTTGTCATCGCGTTTGGCTATTTTTTGATACGCCTTATCAATCGGCTGTAGCCATTCGTCTTCAGGGCGTAGATGCGCTATGTTGGCGCGGGGGAAATGCTCAGCAATTTTCTCGATATGCCCCATCACGGTTGATTGGGCTAGATTACGGGCTTGCGCAATTTCTGCGATGGTCAAACTTTCATCCAGCAAGGCTTTGGTTTCAAGCACCGTGGGAGTGATGACGCCTGCCGCATCATCCGCCAAAGATTGCAGCTGCTGTACAGCATGGCGACGTTTTTCAATCAGTTTTTGCTGTTGTTTGGCGCGATTTTCATACGCGGCGATTTTTTCTTTATCCAGCGTACCCCGGCATTGAATGATAAATTCACGATGAAGGTCATTGAGCTGTTTTTTACTGTGTGTCAAAAATTCACCTTCTTGCTCTGCACTGATCGCCTGAAATCTCTGATCAGCCCCACGCGCTAAGGGATCAAGCTGTAAGCTTAATTCATTGACGCCCAGTAATTGTAGTCCAGATAGCTGCTTTAACCGTGATAAAGCCACATAGCCCTGCCCTTTTTCAAAGGTTTTCGACAAATCTACTTCTGCCGCATCCAGCGTCATGCCTTGGCTTTTGTGAATGGTAATCGCCCACGCTAGCGTCAAGGGGATGTGGTAATAGGCAGCCAGTATTTCGCCCTCTTCATCATCAATACGCCATGAATCATATTCAGCGATGACTTTGCGGCCGTCATTGAGCTCAACCAAGGGGTACAGTAACTCCGATAATTTGTCATCAGCCGTGTCTGTCGCGGCGGTATCATCCTCATCAGTGGAGTGAGTTTGTTGTGATTGACCGCCATTGACTTCATCGAGCAAGTCTGCCATATCGGCTTGTTGTTCTTGTTCGATGGCATCGAGCAAGGCACTTGCATCTGCTGCCAGCGCTTGTTCACCGAGCGGCTCAGATAGGTGATTGTCTGATGGGCTATTGTCTGATGGGCTGTTTTTTGATGCGCTATCGTCTGTTTGTTTATTTGGTTGTTTAAGGGTGGTGGCAACAAAATCAACTACTTTGCCCATGGTGCCATTTGAGACATTAAGCTCGGCGTTGTTTTTGATAAACATCACTTTTGCGCCAAGTTTGAGCACCAGTTCTGGGGTATTGCGTACGGATTTTTTTAGCGTTTCTACCAGCTTTTCATCGCCTTCTCCCCAAGCGCGAAAAGTATGCGCCGGTGTGGTAATTTTGCCAAGTTCCTGCTCATTGATAGCTTGTACATTAACATTGTGGGTAAACAGTCGGGTACGGTTATCGGCTAACACATGCTCAGCCGTGGCGGTCAAAGCAGGCATGATATGGGGGGTAAACTGCTGGCTACGAATTTGATTTAAAATTGCAGTCAAATCCAAACCATAATAGGTGTTACCTGCCACTGCTGTTTTGTCAGTTTTTTGGCGGTGCTGCTCAGATAAATAGCAAATTTGAAAATCTGCATCCAGCCAAGCTTGCGCCATAAAGGCAAATTTATCGCGGTTGCTCTCATGGGGCTCACCAATCGGCGGCAACTGAAAAAAATCCCCGGCAACCAATAGCTGTATCCCACCAAACGGCAGTGTGTTTTCTTTGATGGCTTGTAGCACTTGGTTAATCAGCTCAAATTGCTGTCGATGCAGCATTGAGATTTCATCAATCACCAATACCTTGGTGCGCTCAATGCGCTCCACAACCACCGTGCGTTTTTTGATGCGAGCGATGTCTTTGGCGGTTAGCTCGTTACTGATACCGATGCCCGCCCAGCTGTGAATGGTCATGCCGTTCATGTGGGTGGCAGCAATGCCTGTGCTTGCCGTCACCGCCACCGCCACATCCCTTGCGCGCAGATAATGCAAATACTGATTGATGGTATAGGTCTTGCCCGCCCCTGCTGAGCCTGTTAAAAACACATTTTTACCAGTTTTAAGGATATCAAGGGCGGTGGCTTGTTTCATTGGTTATACAAAGCTTTTGTAGATAAAAAGAAGGGGTTAAAAAAAGCGAGTTGAAAATGAGCCTACTATAAAGGCAAAGCCGAGGAAAGGCAATGATTGACAGCGCCAAAATACGCTATCAGACGCTTCACCGGTTAGTCAATCATGGTTTTGATTTGCTTGAGACTTAAATAACCAATATGCAGCGCATCGTCAGGTAGCTGATTTTTTTCAGGCTCGGTTAATGGCTGAATGGTTAATGCCACATCATTTGGCAGTAAATCAGCCACACAGTGAATATCATCCAAGTCTAGTTGATGCTTATCATCTACATGACTGGTTGCCACGCCGCTTTTGGCGATATCGATATTATCAAATGTATAATCTTGATAAAATGCCGTTTTTTTAACTTGCGCCGTTGCTTTACCTAGCGTCTCGGCTACCACAAGTGTTTTATAATGGAACTCTTCAAATTGACCCGGTAGATAACCGCCTAAATTGACAAAATAAAGTTGTTTGCCCTGACTATCTAATTTGTTATCTACCCTATCATCTTCAAACCTGCTATCTGCAAGCGCTTTATCTTTTGACAATCCATCCTTTGAAAAGCTATCTGTCGACAACAAAATTTGATAATCACCCACCCGCTTCACTTCTCGCCATGCGTCTAAGTGCCAGTTGTTTTTGACTGCCGGCCAGTGCTGATTGACAGTCTCAATTGTTTCACTTAGGCTATTTGCAATCACAAACATCACATCATGCTGTTCAATGAGTCGTCCTTGGGGGCGCGCCCCGATTTTTAACATAAATAGTTTCATAGTTATACGCCCAAATGTTTCGCCATTAAAAAGTTAAAAACCTGCCAAGCCTCACAGGTTTTTATCACAGATTTTTGTCACAGGTTTTTATCATCTAATCTTACGGTTATTTTTTAACCATCGGCATTTTGGCGCTTTCTAACTTTGCCAAGGCATCTGGTAGTTTATCAATCGCTGTCGCTACCACCGCTTGTGCCGCTTGCGAGATGCCTAGCTTTTGGGCGATGGTCGGTTTTTGACGAGATTGAATGGCATACAATTCGCTATCCGTCATCTTCTCTAAAATATAACTATCCGATGTTTGCAGGGCATCGACCAAATTGCGCGTTATCGCATCTTCCCCGTACCAATGCTCACCGGTTGCCACTTGTTCAACATCCAAATTTGGACGGTATTTACGCACAAAGTCTTTAAATAGTTTGTGTGTTTCTTCCAGCTCTTGTTGGAATTTTTGTTTGTCTTCTTCGGTATTTTCACCAAAAACGGTTACCGTGCGTTTATATTTACCTGCGGTAAATACCTCGACATCGATGTCATGTTTTTCTAATAAATCATGAAAATTAGGCACTTGTGCCACCACACCAATTGAGCCAACCACCGCAAATGGCGCCGCTAAAATTTTATCAGCCACACACGCCATCATATAGCCACCACTGGCGGCGACTTTATCAATACAAACCGTTAAGTGTAGCCCTGCTTCTTTTATACGTGCCAACTGGGCAGCAGCGAGGCCATATGCGTGTACCATACCACCTGAGGATTCAAGGCGCACAATGACTTCATCTTCAGCTTGCGCGACCGTCAATAACGTGCTGATTTCTTCACGCAGTTGCTGTACTTCAGTGGCTTTGATATCGCCATGAAAATCTAGCACAAAACAATTTTTGTTGGCGGGTTTATTTTTGAACAGACCAAATTTTGCGGGGGTTTTTTTGGGATTGTCTTTTTTCGTCAAGTCGGTAAATGCGCGGCTGATGAGTGATGTTAACCCTTTATCATTCACCATTTGCAATTGTAATTGTTGTTTGCGCTGGGCTTTGACTTTATTTAAATGGGTAACTTTCATTTCAACCGGATGTTTGGCATTTTGAAATAGCATAATAACTCTCTAATTAAGGAAAAAAATTCACACAATGGATTTTATATAGCGTTTATTTTGCTGTTTTCAATCGCTTATCCACACAATATTCGCGAAAAGTCTGTGACAGGCATGGCTAGTAGATATGCATGATAAACCGTGTTTCATATTGTGAAATTTGAGTAAACAAGGCATAATATTCGTTTATAAAAATTTTTGCTACTTCTTACATTACGAAAAATATTGGGATTGCTTCATTATGATGCGTACACACTATTGCGGGCTTGTCACCGAAAACTTAAACGACCAAACCATCACTATTTGCGGTTGGGTGCATCGTCGCCGTGACCACGGTGGGGTTATTTTCTTGGATATGCGTGACCGTGAAGGCCTACTGCAAGTGGTCATCGACCCAGATACCCCAGAAGCATTCGCTACAGCAGATAGCGCGCGTTCTGAATATGTGCTCAAAATCACCGGCCGTGTGCGTCAGCGTTATGCCGGTACTGAAAACAAAAACATGACCAGCGGTCAAGTGGAGTTATTGGCCAAAGACATCGAAACAATCGCCACCTCTGAGACACCGCCATTTCCCCTCAATGATGAGTTTACCAACGTTTCTGAAGAACTGCGCCTAAAATATCGCTTTTTAGACATGCGCCGTCCAGAGATGCAAGAGCGTATGAAGTTTCGTGCCAAAGCTACTTCGACCATTCGCCGTTACCTAGATGACCAAGGTTTCTTGGATGTAGAAACCCCCATCTTGACCCGTGCCACCCCAGAAGGCGCGCGTGATTATTTGGTGCCTAGCCGCGTGTCAAACGGTGAGTTTTACGCATTGCCACAGTCACCTCAGCTATTTAAACAGCTATTGATGGTGGCGGGTTTTGACCGTTATTATCAAATTGCTAAGTGTTTTCGTGATGAAGACTTACGTGCTGACCGCCAGCCAGAATTTACCCAAATCGATATCGAAACCTCATTTTTAAGTGATGAAGATATCATGAACATTGCCGAAGGATTAACAAAAGACTTGTTCAAAACCATGATGAACATTGAATTTGATACCTTCCCGCGTATGACCTACGCTGAAGCCATGCGTGATTATGCGTCTGACAAACCAGACTTGCGTATTCCTATGAAGTTAATTGACGTGGCTGATATCATGCAGTCTGTGGAATTTAAAGTATTTTCAGGCCCTGCTAAAGACCCAAAAGGTCGTGTGGTAGCGCTTCGGGTGCCACAGGGTAGCGACCTTACCCGTAAACAAATTGACGAATATACTAAATTTGTCGGCATCTATGGCGCAAAAGGTTTGGCTTATATCAAAGTCAATGATGTGAGCAACATTAACAACGGTGTTGATAAAGAATCAGGTCTGCAATCACCGATTATCAAGAACATGACCGATGAGGTATTAGTCGAGCTGATTAAACGTACCGAGGCGCAAACCGGTGATATCATCTTCTTTGGCGCGGATAAAGCCAAAGTCGTCAATGATGCCATGGGTGCGCTGCGTGTCAAATTGGGTCTAGACCTAAATATGCTGACCCAAGAATGGGCGCCGCTTTGGGTGGTGGATTTCCCGATGTTTGAAGAAACCGACAGTGGTGATGGGCTGGGGGGTAAATGGACGTCGGTTCACCATCCCTTCACCAAGCCAAAAGGCACGGTTGAAGCGATGAAAAACAACCCAGAAACCGCGCTGTCTATCGCTTATGACATGGTATTAAACGGTACTGAAATCGGTGGCGGTTCACTGCGCATCAACACCTTAGATATGCAAAAAGCGGTATTTGAAGCATTGGGTATTTCTGAAGCCGAAGCTGAAGAGAAATTCTCATTCTTACTTAACGCGCTAAAATACGGTGCGCCACCGCACGGTGGTTTGGCATTCGGTCTTGACCGGTTAATTATGCTAATGACAGGCTCACAATCGATTCGAGACGTCATCGCTTTCCCAAAAACCAAAACAGCTGAATGTCCGCTTACTGAAGCCCCTGCACCTGTGGATGGCAAACAACTGCGTGAATTGGGTATCCGTATACGCGAAAAAGACAGTAAAGCGCCACAATCTTAATCAAGCTGACACCTTTAATTAGATGAATGCCTTTACTCTCCTCAAATATGTGCCAATGTGGATGCTATATCTATTGGCACATATCGCAAGCTTTATCATTTCACTTCGTTGTGACAAAAGTATCATGAAAACGGTAGATACTAACTTACGACTTGTCTATCCTGAACTCACCGAAACCCAGCGTGACCAGCTTGCCAGAGCCTGTATTGCCAATCAAAGCAAAAATATGGTGGAATCGGCTAAAAGCTGGGCGATGCCACCTGCATGGTCGGTTAAACAAATCCATACCGTGCATCATCAACAAGTTTTGATGCAAGGCTTACAAAATCCCAATGGCATGCTTGCAATTGTGCCGCATTTGGGAACATGGGAAATCATGAATGCGTGGCTCAACCAGTTTGGTGCACCCACCATCATGTATAAACCCGTGAAAGGTGAACAAGCCAATCAGTTTGTGCTACAAGGGCGTCAGCGCCTAAACGCAACTTTGGTACCAACCGATGCGACTGGGGTCAAAGCGATTTTTAAAACCTTAAAAGCAGGCGGTTTTAGTATCATATTGCCTGACCATGTCCCTGACCCATCTGGCGGTGAAGTGGTGCCTTTTTTTGGTATTCCGACATTGACCAGTACCCTTGCTAGCAAATTAGCCAGTAAAACCAAATGTAGCTTGGTAGGTTTGACCTGTGTACGCCGTGACGATGGACAAGGCTTTGATATTTATTGTGATGAGTTAACTGACCCCGCCTTGTATGACAAAAACATGGTGACAGCGACAACCGCGATGAACCACGCAATCGAGCGGATGATTGACCGTTTCCCCAGTCAATACATGTGGGGCTATAAGCGCTTTAAACGTGTGCCAGGATTTCCGGTTATTTATAATGCAGAGCCATCCATCGCATTAGCGGTTCGCCAGCGTTATCCAAAACTTAGCAATCATGATATTATCAATTCACTTACTTAATATGATAATCATTGACTTATGACTTTACCAAATTATACTTCAGCGCCTACTTTGCCTGATGAAAACCGTTACATTATTTGTATGAAATGGGGCACCAAATATGGTGCTGAGTACGTTAATCGCCTGTACAATATGGTAAACAGACATTTGACGTTGCCCTTTCAAATGGTATGTTTGACCGATGATAGCACAGGGATAGATGCCAACGTCAAATGCTACTCAATTCCTGAGCTCAATTTACCCAGTAATATTCCTGAACGTGGCTGGAAAAAACTGACCACCTTTAGCCCTAAATTATATGATTTAAAAGGCACGGCGTTATTTTTGGATATTGATATTGTGATTGTCGATAATATTGATTGCTTTTTTACGTATCAAGCGCAGCACGATGACAGTGTGGTGATTATCCGTGATTGGAAAAAACCGTGGCGTATGGTGGGTAATTCATCAGTGTATCGCTTTAAAGTCGGACAACATACTTATCCGAATTTGTTATCAAATTTTGAGCAAAATTTTGACACGATTCGTAGCCAAGTACGCCATGAGCAAGCTTACCTATCCAATTATTTGCGTGAGCATCATCACCTTGAATATTGGGATGCGTCTTGGTGCGTGAGCTTTAAATACCAATGTGTGCAGCCATTT
Organism: Moraxella sp. CTOTU47579; assembly: GCF_032004885.1. NCBI lineage: Bacteria > Pseudomonadati > Pseudomonadota > Gammaproteobacteria > Moraxellales > Moraxellaceae > Moraxella > Moraxella sp. CTOTU47579. The sequence continues at coordinate 65,767 of NZ_DALZOJ010000001.1, read as the reverse complement.
CCCTTAAGTTTTGTCAAACCGCCTATTCTGCCCAAAAATGCTAAAATAGTCATTTTTCATGGTGAAGTGAATCCGCCTGATGCCATCATGGGTAAAAGCGGTAAGTGGTATCGTAAGGTATTACCAACCAACTGGATTAGGGATTATTGGCGATGAGTGTTTCCTCAATAAAAAAGCCCACAGGCTGGAAACGCAAAGCAACTTTGTTATTTAAAAGTGAAAAAATCTTAGGTGCAGAGCCGATTTTTGCCTATTTCACGCATTTGTCGTTGGCGACCATGAAAGACACGCTGATCACGCCCGATTTGCAGATTTTTGACAGTGAGATTACGGTTAATGCGAGTGAGCCGAAACGGTTTAAGGATTTGCACAGTCATTTTACAAATTTACAACATGAATTTTTAGGGCAACCTTTACTGTGCTTGTACCATGCGGTATTGGTTGTATTGTTACGCCGAAAGTTTGATAGCGTAAACGTTTTTCAGGCGTTTGAACAGCTTTGGCAGTCGGAACAAGATTTTTTATGGCATAACTTATCCTTGCGATGGTTAGTATCTTCAGCGGATACCTTTGTGGATTTTAGCCCCAATCCTACTCGCCAAGCGATTTTTTTAAATATACCAACTTTAATCAATACCTTAAAAGTGTATGAAACAAAACTGGATTTGCTAACGGATAATAGTTTACCAAATCCCGATAAAGTCCAGGCTTATCAGCAAAAACATTTAGCCTTATATGACGGATTGCGTCATTTTCGACTTGGTACGGACGACACCTTGCACAATATGCGACAACGGTATGAAAAATTTGCTAACGTCGATAAATTTGCCGCTGACTTTTTGCTAACGGTTTTTGACCGTTTGCAAGCGGGTGAAACGGCGTTTGCTCTGATGCGACAGTATCATGAATCTGATTGGTGCGTGGGGGCAACGCGTGGCAAATAATCAATTCAAGCTACCTAATAATATTAATATTGCTATTGTCGATAGCGAATTTGACAATACTTACCTCACCCTACCGCCACAAAAATCGGTAAATATTCTTGCCTCTGGCTCAAGTATTCATTCAGCCAATTTAAATAAAATTAGCCAACAACCGTGTATCTTTGTGAATGGCAGCATTGAATTGATGGAGACATACGATTTTCAACAGCCCGTTGCCTATGTGATAACCGACCCCCGTTTTATTCGCCATAATTTGGCAATTTTGCAAAACCGTTATCATGGGCAATGTCCGCTATATTTAACCCAAGCAGTATTAGAAAAATTGGCAGATACTGACCGCAATTTGATTAAAAAATACGTTCAACATTTACGCCTGATTTATTCGGTGGAACGCCCGATTCTCCAGTCCTCAAATTATTTTTTGGCTATTTTTTTTAGAAAAAATAATAAACGTCCACTAATGGGTTTTGCTAAACACCCGCAGTTTGTGATTGAGCGACACGGTGAAACTGTGATTGGGGTGAGTTTGGATATCCGTCACGGTTTTGTCGAGGCAGGCACGGTGGCATTTGTGGCGACCCAATTGGCGTATCATTTGCGCTTTAGCGAGATACATTTGTATGGGATTGATTTAATCAACGCCCACGAACCCCGTTTTTATGAAAATGTACAAAATTCTGCCCCCAGTAAGCTTACCCCTGCCATTTGTAACCGTATTGTGCCATCATTCGATTTATTGGCAAAGGTTTATCAGCAGCAGGGCGTAATGGTTTATAACCATTCGTCAGTTTCTAAAGATTTGTTTAAAAATTTACCCTTTTTTGATTAACACTATTTTCTGAGTTTTTTTATGTCATTGAATTACCAACAGCTTAACAGCCCCGATAAATTTATTGTAGTGTGTTTTTTTACCCCCAACTATCACGACCATGCCTTACGCTTAAGAGGCACGTTGGATAAATTTCATCTCAATTATTATTTTGAGGAAGTGGCGGACGCAGGGTTTTGGGAAGCAAATACACGACTAAAGCCCGGTTTTATTTTACGCTGTCTGCAATATTTCCCTGAATACGGCATTTTATATTTGGATGCTGATGCAGGCGTGGTAAAACCGCTCAATTATTTTAACGAGTTGGCAGAAAAAGACATCGATGTGGCGTTTTATTACACTCGTGGTTTGCCGAATATGTCGCATGATTATTTGGCAAGTACGCTGTATTTTAACAACACGCACGCCTCGCACGCCCTTGTTCAGCAATGGATTGCCGAGCAAGTTGGCGGCAAACGCACACAAGTGGATCAAGATAGTCTTGACAGTGCGATGGCAAAGTTTAAAGGCAAAATCAAAGTGGAACCACTCAATGCGGGTTACATTAAGATTTTTGATAAAGATTATGACGGTGAGGTGTATATTGAGCAATACCAAGCCAGCCGTGAACAGCCGAAACTGCGCCGGCAACTTATTCGTAAAAGAAACCGTGCAATTGGTATAATCATAATGATTATTTTGGTATTAATTACCTATTATTCAATAAAGTAATCTATCTAAAGGTAATATTTGTCATATATAAAGGTTTTGCCCAACGTTGAATCTCATTACTAAGACGTTAGAGACTGGTTTTTTCTTTCTTGATTTCAGTTCCTCGTTCTTTTCTTAAGTCACTAGATATCAAAGCTTGATTAGCAGTGGTAGCAATTTTTTTGGCTTGAATAACAATAGCTGGTAATATTTGATAGGTAATAATGTTTTTTGGATATTTTTTGACATCAAATAATAAAATATCAATCGCTTCTAGCTGTGATAACCCTCGCACAAATGCCAATAATTGTGTGGCTCCAACTTTTGACAATATATATCCTGCGGCATTAATATGACGAGAGCGTAATTCATACACCCTATGTGTAGTAGAATATAGAAATTCACTTGGTTTAGCAAGATATGCTCTGCGACTAGTTTTTTCTAGTTTTACAAAATCCATCTGATGATTTTTTAGCCAGTCAATTTGAGTAAGTAGTTTTTGGCTACTTTCACCTAGTATAATATCATCTTCAAAAATTCCTATATAATCTAAGTTTTCATCAAGACAACGTTGCCATAAGCTGACATGACTTAATAAGCACGCCATCTCACCTGCGGTACAATGCGATGTGTCTGCTGTCAACCCTAACTGTTGATAAACGCTGTCCGTATCAATCGGGGTAACTGCTTTAAAAAATGTAAAAGGTATGTTTTTCTTGCCAAACTCTTGCTGAATATGGGCTTGACGTTCAGTGTTGGTGGCGACATTAATGACGTAGTTTTTTAGCATAAGTTACGTTTCCGACAAGCTATTTACCTTTAAGCTTACTGATAAAGTTTTTATACCATGCTCGTTTTTTGGGTGGTTTTACCATTTTCTCAGGAGTACTAAAGCTAGTTGAACAATGAAAATTTGTGGTACTAAAAGTTTGATTTATCACTTCATCTACCCGTTTAACAAATAATTCAACATTTTTGGCATTTCGACTTTGAAATAAATGATACACGCTGTCATGAAATACCGTGCCAATCCCATAATAGCCATATGAACCTAGTAACCACACGCCATTTGGGGGTGAGGCTTCATAATAAGTAGGGTATAATGTACGATATCGAATGCCAATTTCTTCTGCTTTATAAGATAGTTCTTCTGCCACATCAGCTCGATGGGTCGGCATAAATGACGGTTTTCCAAGTTTCGCATAGCAAGGAGGCGTGATAAAAAAGAACGCGGGTGAAGCAAATATGTGGCTGGCTGGGTGCTTGTGGTTCGACACTTGCGCACAACCCACGAAGGTATCATACTCATAGACATATTGTGCAGTTTGTAACACTATATCAGGCGTTAAGGGTATCACATCAGGCTCAATAATACCGATAACTTTTTTCGTCGATTGACTAACCACTCGGGTAAGCCATTCACCATGGGGAATATTTTCTTGAGTGTACTGTACATTTAATCCATAAAATGCCATGAGCTTTTTGTGACTGGCGAGAATGTCTGGGTTAAAGTTATCCCAATGAAAAGAGTGAAGCTCTACATCTGCTAAACTTAAAATTGTCATATCGCTCTTATTTACCCAAATATAGAATTAAGATTTTTGAAAAATTGATTGTAACCAACTTGAGACCTTTGGTGTACGAGTAATGACATTGCCCTTATAGCGTTTATGCTTTTTTTTCGGAAACTCGCCAAACGGCGTAGTGCGATAGTTTTCAATACTATAGCCCGCTTGTATTGCCTCTTGATAATAGGTATCGAAAAGCTCAACCAAATCTTGACGAGGGTGCGGCAAAATCTGCCCATCAAACCAATGCGTTTTGCCCTCGGCTTGTAAGCGCGGTAAGGAATATTTATGGCTAAACTGTGTTCCCATGTCCGAATAATGCAAAATCCGAATATCCTCAATCGCTAAATCTTCGCCATCCACACAATTAAAGCTGTCTTGGTAGAGTTGTATGAGTTGCGGATTGGCTTTAAATTTTGCCATCATTTTGCTATGGCTCTCAGGATCGGCTTGTAGCTGGACTATAGGCTCAAGATAATCCTTGGCTTTTTGGCAATCCCATACGCAGGTGCACAGTCGCATCAAATCGCCATCGCCTTTAGCCGCAAGAATCGCCTCATCGGATATCGGGTGCTGCCACAATTTAGCGATATCGTCCAACATCACCATATCGGCATCCATATAAATCGCCCGTCCGCTAAAGCCACAATATTCGGGGATTGCCCAACGAAAGCCCGAAAACGGGGTCGCCCATTTTTCGGTATGCCAGCCTTCGCCTGTTTGCGGGTTGGAATACCATACGCTGCTTGGGTCACGGCTTAACTGCATCCAGATAATCTCGACAGGCTCGCTGGTATGTTTGTGCAAGCTATAATCTAGCACCATCATCTGCTCAAGGTCGCTGTTATTAGGGTCACAGCCGATAAAAATTTTGATAGGTTGGTCTAAGTTCGCCATAGTTTATCCTCTATTCTCGCCAATGCGTTGCCACCCAATCAGTCGGCAAAATAAAATGGCGTAAATGCGAAATCGGTTTTTTGATTTTTTCAGCGGTGAATAATTGCGCCAAATGGTCTTTGGCATTATCGGCAGAGTTTTTGTTGTATTGTCCTGCAATCGCATTTTGCGGATACAAATCTCCAGGGAAAATAATAATGCGTGCATCATGGGGCAGTTTTGGCGGGATAAAATAATTTAGCGGAAATGGCTGGCGGCATTTGCGGCGAAAATGCACCACCCACTCTTTGGGAAAAAGCTTAACACCACCTGGGGCATTGCGAGTGACAAAACGCTGCTCAAAGCGATATTTATCCGCCACGCCTTGTGGATCGGCACGGAATTTTTCTAGCAAACTAACCAAACTACCGACTTTAAAGCGAAAACACGAGGTTTGACCTAGCTTCTCTAAGGGGTTACTTGGGTTATAAGATAACACCGTCTGATCGTCATCGCCAAAACTAAAAAAGTCATCAAGGCTACCCACTACGACTACATCAAGATCTAAAAATAATACTGTTCCTGTGACATTGCCAAGCTTTGCATTCCAAAGCCGTGACTTAGGCCATTTACCAAGGGTATTGGTAGGCATCACAATATCGCTGGGCGGCAAATCCTGACATTCTACTTCAGGACGGATGCCATCGGTATTGTCGGTAAAGCAGACAAAACGAAACGGCGGGGTGATATTACGGCTTACCATCCCATAGAGTTTATTAACGTAATCTGCGCCATATTTGGTGCCCCATTTGATACAAATAATTTGCTTAAGCGGGGTGGTTGCACTCGATGCTGTCATGTCACTTCCAAAGTACCGATAATTTTTCAAAAAATAAGGATAGTCATTTTAACATAACTATCCTTTTATTTTCACTTATCTACTTATTTTCACTTGTCTACAATTTTACCGATTATTCATCCACGTAGCTGAGCCAGTGCGCGTATTTATCATTTTTGCCTTGCACCACGTCAAAAAATAGACTTTGCAGTTTTTCGGTGATTTCACCACGCGCGCCGCAGCCAATGACGTGGTCATCATATTCACGAATTGGGGTAATCTCGGCAGCAGTACCTGTCATAAAGATTTCATCCGCAATATAAAATTCATCACGGGTAATTCTACGCTCATGCACTTTGATGCCCAAGTCCTGTGCAAACTGTATCACCGTGCGACGGGTAATGCCGTCCAATGCCCCACCTGACAAATCTGGGGTATGCAGCTCACCGTCTTTGACCAAAAATAAGTTTTCCCCTGAGCCTTGACAAACATAGCCTTGGGTATCCATCAATACCGCCTCATCATAGCCATGACGGGTAACTTCTTGATTTGACATGATAGATACTGGGTAGTTGCTGACGGCTTTGGCTTTACACATGGTGACGTTTGGATGGTGATGGGTAAAACTTGAGGTTTTTACACGGATACCTTTTGCCATGCCTTCTTCACCCAGATAAGCGCCCCAAACCCAAGCGGCAACGATGGTGTGAATGCTATTATCTTTGGCAGCGATACCCAATTTTTCAGAACCGACCCAAATCAATGGGCGAAGGTATGCCGATTCAAGGTTATTTTCACGTACCACGGCTTTTTGTGCTTGTAACACTTCTTCATACGAATAGGGTACAGCAAGCTGGAAAATTTTAGCGGAATTTAGCAGGCGCTGGGTATGATCTTCCAGACGAAAAATCGCCGTGCGTCCATCATGGGTTTTGTAGGCTCGAACCCCCTCAAATACGCCCATACCATAGTGCAGTGTATGGGTTAATACGTGGATTTTGGCATCACGCCAGTCTACCATGTTGCCATCCATCCAGATAAAACCATCACGGTCTGCCATGCTGGGAATTGTTGCCATTGATTACTCCTAGTGCTTTGTTTGAAATAAAAAGTTTTTTGTTTGAAATAAAAGTTTTTGTTTGAAATAAAAATTGATGTTACATCTATTCTGGACGCTGCCCGATTAAGCGATGCCATTGCGCATCAACAAAATTACGTAGATCATGCCACTGGGCTTCATCCACCAGTATCGGCTGCTCTGCCAAAGCCAACTGATGCGTCATACTGCGGATGCGAAGATAAGCGTGCGTTAGCTGTTGGCATATTTCGGTTTCGATAATACCTGTTTTGGCAAGCGCTTCAAAGATACGCACATTGTCACTCCAAACTGCCAACGCAGGATAACTATTGGCATACGCCAAGACAGCAAACTGGGCAATAAATTCAATATCAACCAATCCGCCTGCATCTTGTTTCAGATGAAATAACCCTTGCTGCTTGGTGTGCGGTTTGCTGCCCAAATGGTCTTGCATCTTATGCCGCATGGTGGATACTTCGATACGGACACTATCTTTATCACGCGGCAGACACAATACTTCTTTACGAATCTGGTCAAATCGCGTCATCACCCGGCTATCGCCGCAAATGGCACGAGCGCGAACCAACGCTTGGTGTTCCCACGCCCAAGCTTTGTGCATTTGGTAAAGTTCAAACGCATGGGTAGATACCACCATCATACCCGCTTGACCCGAAGGACGCAGGCGCATGTCAATCTCATAGACACGACCATCGCGCGTTTGGGTGGTCAAATAATTCATCAGTTTTTGTGCAAGGCGGGCGGCAAACTTCATACCGCTGATGGGTTTTTCACCGAGCGTCATCGCTTCTTCATCAATGTCATGAATAAACACAAGATCAAGATCTGAGCTATAGCTCATCTCAAGCCCGCCAAGCTTACCATAACCGATAATTGCAAAGCCATTATGCGCCTCACTCACAGGCTCGCCTTGGGCATTGACAGGATAGCCATGTTTTTTTACCAATTCACCAAATACCCGTTGCAACGCTTTTTCAAGCACCACTTCAGCGATAAAGGTGAGTGAATCAGAGACTTTCATCAACGGTCTATCCGCCAACACATCACTCGCCGCCACTGCCAAGACTTGGGTTTTTTTGAAAAAGCGAAAAGCGTTGAGTAGCCCTTCTTCATCATTAGGCTCTACCCGTAACAACTGCTGACGCAGAATGTCACTAAGTTCTGCCTTATCAGGTAAATGACGGTATTTTTCACGGATAAATGAATCTAGCAAAACAGGATAGCTTACCAATTCGCTCGCAATCCAAGGGCTGGCTGCCAACATGGGAATCAATTTGGCGGCTGCCGTTGGGTTTTCGGCAAACATGACCAAATAAATTGACCGACGACTTACCGCCTCTAGCAATGTCAACATTCTAGGTAACGCCACATTGATTGCATCTTCGCTTAAATCAGAATGTAACAACCCATTGATTAGAATCGGATAAGCAGCATTTAAGCGAGTCTTGGCTTCTTCACTAAGCCCTGTGATGAGTTTACTTTGCCAAAACTGGCTTAATTTATCTTTATTCTCAGCGCTTAATTTTTGCTCAAGCTCAGATAAATTGTGCTGATGATCCACTTGCAGTTGTTCATCAGACTGTTGGCGATCACTGACCAGCTCGTCAAAAGGTATTTTGACCATTTGGCGGTATTCATTGAGTTTGGCTAACAAAGCCGCCCAATCGGCAAACCCCAACACTTGGGCAAGCTGATGTCGCTGCATGGCGTCTTGGGGTAGTCGCTGGGTTTGTTCATCATTGATGGCTTGGATGCCATGCTCCAATCTGCGTAAAAAACGATAGGCTTGTGCCAATTGCTCATAGGTCACCGCATCGATAAAGCCATGTTTTTCTAGTTGGCTCATCGCTTGTAGGCAGTTTTTTACTCTAATATCACTGACACGCCCGCCATAAATCAACTGAAACGACTGCACAATAAACTCAATATCACGGATACCCCCTGCCCCAAGCTTGACATTGTCGGTATCTTGACGTTGTTCGACTTGGTTTTGAATCAGCGATTTCATCTCACGCAGGGCGGCAAAGGCACTATAATCGACATAATAACGAAATACAAACGGCTTGATAAGGGCTTTTAAGTTATCGCTAAAGGTGACAGGGTTGACGATTCTGGCTTTTAGCCAAGCAAATCGCTCCCACGCCCGTCCATGTTGGGCAAAATATTTTTCCAGTGCCGATAAATGAATTGCCAAATCACTGCCATCCCCCCAAGGACGAAGGCGCATATCAATGCGAAATACAAAACCATCTTGGGTGTTTTTATCAAGCAGATTGATGATGCCTTGACCCCATTTGGTAAAAAATTTCTTGTTATCGATGGATTTAGCCGCTTTTGACCCTGGTTGTTTTAACGGGTCAACCGCCGTCTCACCTTGCCCCTGATGGACAAAAATCAAATCGATATCGCTTGATAAGTTGAGCTCTTCTGCCCCCATTTTACCCATGGCGATGATGGCTAAATCATCCTTGTGTGGTTTATTTTTTTCATCAAAAAAATACGGCTCACCATAGCGACTGATTAAATCTTGATACACATAGTCTTTGGCAAAGATGAGACAATAATCAGCAAATTTTGATAGCTCCCATGTCAGCTGCTCTAGGCTAATCAGATTTAATGCATCTTGCCAAATCCAGCGCACCATCAACAAATTGCGTAGATGACGCAGCCCCCGCATCACGCTTGCTTCATCCGCCAATTGGTAATCTTCATCCAGCGTATAATCGCGTATTAAATCTTTGATATGTTGGACATCGAGCGTTTGGGTAAGCGGATAGCTTTTTAAAAAGCTTTGTGCAACGTTTGTTTTAGTCTGCCAATACTGATAGCCAAAATTACTCGCTTGCTGTAATACAGCGATTTGTTCTATCGTCGGTAAGAGTTGCGGCATTCTAATTTCCGTATGGCAAATAAATAAACAGACTAAATAAACAGACTCATCTCATCGTGGTATATATAAGTACTAAGCATTCACGCTTGCGTATCGATACAATCAATCTCGTCCAATCAAGTTTGTACAATTAAGCCAAGTTTGTACCATCAAGCGGGAGATTTTGCAATTAGGCTTGATTAACTGCAGTTGATACAGGGTATTTTGCTCAACCTTACATTGCTTAAAGCTTTCCTTATAGCCTAGCACAAACCGCTATTGTTGCAAATTTTTTTAGCACTCAAACCTATAAATACTCGTTTGTGCGTATCAAAATGTTTGTCATAGGAATAAAAACGTAAAAAATATTGGTAGTTATCAAATTTTCATATATGATGAAAAAAACAAGGAAGTAAAAGTCAATAACTTTATGTGAATATTCGGTCTATAGTTTTTTTTGACCCTGATATCAATCGCGTGTGAGTGATATTTTAGCCGCATGTTCAATTGTAAAAAAACCAGCACATTTATATTATAAACTATTTAAATCATTGAATTTTTTAGTACAACAAACAATCACAACAAACAAGGAGCGTACTGTGATGACAACGGACAACTCAACTGCAAACAAAAAAATTGCCCTCGTAACAGGTGCGCTAGGTGGTATTGGCACCGCTATTTGTCATGCGCTAATCCAAGCTGGCTATCATATCATTGCAACCTACACCCATAAAGCGGACAGCACTGTCAACCGCGGCGAAGCTTGGTTAACAGAAGAAGGCATGAATGCCAGCGATTTCACCTTTGTTGAAACCAATCTCACTGACCATGAAGCCGCCACCAAAGCCATTCTTGATGCAATTGAGAAAGCAGGTCACATTGATGTGTTGGTAAATAATGCAGGTATCACCCGTGATACGACTTTCAAAAAAATGACTTATGAGCAATGGTCAGAGGTGATTGATACCAACTTAAAATCACTATTCACGGTCACCCAACCCGTATTTAACAAAATGCTTGAGCAAAAATCTGGGCGTATTGTGAGTATCAGCTCAATTAATGGCTTAAAAGGTCAGTTTGGTCAAACCAACTACTCAGCCACCAAGGCGGGTATCATCGGCTTTAGTAAAGCGTTGGCACAAGAAGGCGCTAAATCTGGGGTGACCGTTAACGTGGTTGCACCGGGTTATACGGGTACTAAAATGGTGATGGCGGTGCCGGAAAAAGTGATGGAAAGCATCAAAGCAGGCATCCCAATGGGTCGTATCGCCCAACCGGAAGAGATTGCCGCTGCCGTGGTGTATTTGGTCAGCGATGGCGCTGCTTATATCACAGGTGAGACCATCAACGTAAATGGCGGTCAATACATGCACTAATGAGCTTGCCATCATCATCTATAAACTAAATCGGTTATAAACTAAATCTGTTATGAACTAAAAAAGACCAGTCATCGTGACTTGGTCTTTTTTGTTGTGTGACAACATTACTGATAACCATTAACTTGCTAGTAACTTAGTTGGCGGTTAATTTTTTTACGCCATCTGCCGTTGCCATCAGCAAGATATCAGCGCGCTGTGCGGTAAATAATCCATTACATACCACCCCAACGATATTGTTTAACTTTGCTTCAAACGCTGCTACCTTCTCAATGTCCAAGCCGATATCTAAGCCATAAACATCCAAAATCAAATTGCCATAATCGGTGACAAATCCTTCACGGTAGACCGGCTCACCGCCAAGCTGCACTAACTCACGCGCCACATATGAGCGCGCTTGCGGCAATACTTCAATCGGTAGTGGAAAGCCAACGCCTAATTGCTGCACCCATTTGCTTTCATCCACCATGCAAATAAACTGCTTAGATGCGGCGGCAACAATTTTTTCACGGGTTAAAGCGCCGCCACCGCCTTTGACTAGCTGTAAGTGCTCGTTTACTTCATCGGCACCATCAATATATAAGTCTAACTCGCCCGTGAAATTTAAATCCATCACCTCAATACCGAGGGCTTTGAGCTTATTTTCGGTGACCTTTGAGCTTGCCACAGCGCCCTTTAGGTTAACTTTTGGCAATAATTCAATGAGGCAGTTGACGGTACTGCCCGTCCCCACACCCAAAATCATGCCTGATTCGATATATTTTAACGCGTCTGCTGCCACGGCTTGTTTTTGTTGTTGTTGCGTGCTTGCATTCATCGTACTCATAGACCCAGCCTTGTTAGGAATTTATCAAAAAAACAGATAGAAAACTTAATGCTATCAATTACCCAACTTATTTTACCGTAAAAGCACTTGCAAGCTAAACCCTAAAGTCCTAATCTAATCACTTATTTTTTACTTCTCTAACGATTTGCTTTGTTTTGGTTATAAAAGCACACAGAGCGTAAAAATAAATCTTCAAACGTATTTTTCAAACTTAGGTCATTATTATGTTATCAGATTGGGTACGCCTTATCCTTCAAGCGACCGTGTATGATGCTGCTATTCAAACGCCGCTTGAACCCGCCAAAAAACTCAGTGAACGGTTTAACAACGATATTCGTTTTAAACGTGAAGATTTTCAGCCAGTGTTTTCTTTTAAGCTGCGGGGTGCCTACAATCGAATTAGCCAGTTAAGCGAAGTAGACAAAGCCAAAGGCGTGATTTGTGCCTCTGCCGGCAACCACGCGCAAGGCGTCGCCTTCTCGGCTAGCCGCTTGGGACTCAATAACATTATCGTGATGCCAACCACCACCCCCGATATCAAAGTCAGTGCCGTCAAGTCTTTGGGCGGTAATGTGGTGCTATATGGCGATAGTTTTGATGAATCTAACCGCTATGCCATTGAACGCGCCCAAACCGATGGTTTGACCTTTATTCCGCCGTATGACGATGAATTGGTCATCGCAGGTCAAGGTACCATTGCCATGGAGCTAGTACAACAATGGCGTAAAATGGAATATGTGTTTGTTGCCGTTGGTGGCGGTGGCTTAATCTCAGGTGTGGCAGCGTTTTTGGGGGAAGTCGCACCGCATGTCAAAGTCGTGGCGGTCGAGCCAGAAGAAGCAGCCTGTTTAAAAATCGCGCTTGATACCGGTGAACGCAAGCGCTTACCCCAAGTGGGGTTGTTTGTCGATGGTGTGGCAGTCGCGCAGCTGGGTGAAATACCGTTTGACGTCTGCCGTATGCCAAAAAGCAATAACTCAGGTCCTGTGGTCGAGCCTGATGTGGTCACTTGTAGCAATGATGAAGTGTGTGCGGCGATTAAAGACGTGTATGATGAAACCCGCACCATCGTCGAGCCTGCAGGTGCATTGGCGGTCGCGGGTATGAAAAAATACATCGAAGATCATAATCTACAGGGCAAAAACTGTGTGGCGATTTTATGTGGTGCCAACATGAATTTTGACCGGTTACGCTATATCGCTGAACGTACCGAAATTGGTGAGAAAAAAGAAGCGATTTTTGGGGTGACCATTCCTGAGCGCACAGGCGCCTTCTTGGATTTTTGCCGCTCACTCAAAGGTCGCAACATCACCGAATTTAACTACCGCATCAACACCAACCCCAACTACGCCCATCACGCTGCCAATATTTTTGTCGGTATCGCCCTCAAAGAAGGGGAAAAAGAGCGCAAAGCAATCCACCAGTTACTCAATGAAGCCGATGATGCCGCGATTGATTTGACCGATGATGAGGTCGCCAAGACCCATATTCGCTATTTAATCGGTGGGCACGCGGGATTAAAAGACGAGCAATTATTTCGCATCGAATTTCCCGAGCGTCCTGGCGCGCTGCTCAACTTCCTTGAAAAATTGGGCTCACAGTTTAATATTTCTTTATTCCACTATCGTAATCATGGGGCGGCTGAAGGGCGTATCTTAGCGGGCATTCAAATGGGTGAGCAAACCGCCGAGCAATTACTTGCCAAGCTGCAAGACATTGGCTATGAGTGCGAAAACCTAACCGATAACTTGGGCTATCGCTTATTTTTACAATAGTTTTTTAATGATTTGGATAAACAAGGTGTCATCGTGGCGCCTTTTTTTGTGCCAAGTTTTTTATGCCAAGCTATACACAAAATTCGCTAAATTTCAGCACGGTACATAGCAAAAATAGCCATTTTCTGCTAATCTCAATACTTAAAACTTGATAATTTACCTGATAGTTTCACTGATAAATTAATTAAAGAATTCTGCTATAAGACAACTACTATGTCATCAAAAAAACGTTTTTTAAAACTTGCCGGTATGACTGCCAGTATCGCAGGAAAAGCAGCTAAAAATTCTATTAAGTCTTTTGCAGGCTCTGAAGAAGATAAACTCACAGCCCGTAGCGAAATGCTGCAAACCGTAGGGCTGCAAATCGCCGACACCTTAGGCGAAATGAAAGGCGCGGTGATGAAAGTGGGTCAAATTGCCTCGCAGTATAAAGATGTGTTCCCCCCTGAAGTCTCAAAAGCGCTGGAGAAATTACAAAAAGACGCACCGCCCATGCCGTTTGCCGTCATCAAACAGCAGGTTGAAAAAGAATTGGGGCAACCGATTGAGGCGTTGTTTGCCCAGTTTGAGCAATCACCCTTTGCGGCAGCCTCTATCGGTCAAGTCCATAAAGCGGTGTTGCCAACCGGTGAAGCGGTCGTAGTCAAAGTGCAATACCCCGACGTTGATACCAGTATCGATAGTGACTTAAAACACGTTCGCTTGGCGCTTAAGATAACTGGCGTGCTCAATATGGATAAAACCTTGCAAGATAAAATTTTTGCAGAAATCCGTGATAGCCTGTATGACGAGCTTGATTACACCAAAGAAGCCCATAATTTGGCAATTTTTGGCAGTTTTCACAGCGATGATGATGGGCTGATTATCCCCAAAGTTTTTCATAGCCATTCGACTAAACGGATTTTGACCCTATCACAAGAGCTGGGTGAAAAGCTCGAAGTGGCTGCCACTTGGGACAATGCCATCAAACAAAAGATCGCCACTCGCCTATTTGATTTTAGTGCCGGTCAATTGTTCAAACTGTATCGTCTGCATTGTGACCCCCATCCAGGTAACTTTGCGTTTCGTCCTGATGGCTCGGTCATTGCCTATGACTTTGGTGGTATCAAATCTTACAGCCATGACGAAGTTGCGTTATTCAAACGTTTTGCCATCCATTGCTTAAGCGGTGATGTGACAGCGCTTGAGCAAGATTTGGTCAGCATTGGCATCAAAAAAGACAATGATGGACCACTGCCCACAGACTTTTATAACGATTGGTTGCAGATTGGTTTGACCCCGTATGGTTTTACCCAGTTGTTTGATTTATCCAAACACGCACCTTATGACTTTGCCACTAGCCAAACCCATTTTCAAGCGATTGCCAAAGCAAAAGAGTCGCTTAAATACTGGCAAAGCTTTCAGCCTGCCCCACTGACCATGATGCTTGATCGAACCATTTCTGGACAGTACTGGAACTTGGTCAATTTAAAAGTAACCATTGATTTAAGTGAGTTGATACACCGCTACATTGATTTGCCGACATTGCCACGACCTGATGATTCGCCTCGCTCTTAGGTTTGATTTTAACTTTCAATAACATTTCCTACGATGACATAGGCGCAACCCCCTATCAAAAATCGGGGTTGCTCGTTTATAATAGCGCACGCAAAATTTTGAAAATCAGATTGTTACGTTAGATAGTTAGATAAAGGATACACTCATGGCCGGACATTCCAAGTGGGCAAACATCAAACACCGTAAAGCCAAACAAGATGCGGCAAAAGGTAAAGTCTTTACCAAAATCATTCGTGAGCTGGTCTCCGCTGCCAAACAAGGCGACCCAGACCCAGCGAGTAACCCACGTTTGCGTGCGGCGGTGGAAAAAGCCAACTCAGTTAATATGACCAAAGACACTGTAAAACGGGCGATTGAACGTGGTGCAGGCGGCGGTGACAATGACAACATGCAAGAAATCACCTATGAAGGCTATGGCTTGGGCGGTGTTGCAGTGATTGTCGAGACCATGACGGATAACCTCAACCGTACTGTTGGCGAAGTGCGTCATGCTTTTAGCAAAAATGGTGGCAACTTGGGTACATCAGGCTCAGTGGCTTATATGTTTAGCAAACGCGGTGAAATTACCTTTGATGATGTTTCGCTAGAAGACACCATCATGGAAGTCGCACTTGAAGCCGGGGCAACCGATATTGAAAATAACGGTGATAGCATCACAGTGGTCACTGAGCCAGAGAATTTCGGTGACGTGATGGATGCCTTAGAAAAAGCCGGTTTAAAATCCGACAACGCAGAAGTGACAATGTCTCCTTCAACCATGGCGGATGTCACTGATGTCGAAGATGCTAAAAAAATCATGAAAATGATTGATATGCTAGAAGATTTGGACGATGTACAAGAAGTCTATACCAACGTCAACTTTACCGATGATGTCATGGAACAACTCGATGATTAAATGAAATTTTTCAGCATAAAAAAGGCTAAATTTAGATTTAGCCTTTTTTATTGAGCAACTTGTAACAATGTCGTGGTGGGATATAAGGTTAAAAACACTCGATTAAACTCACTACCGTGATGCAATACTTCACTTGTGTCAAAAGTTAATACGCCCTTTTCTTGCTGTTCATTGGTATGAATCAACAACCAGATTTCATCCAACGCTCTTTTTTTGTGGTACGCTTGGACTTTATGCGCTTTTTTACTCATCACCGCATCAATATCACTTTGATTGATGTAGGAATCAATCGGTAAATCTTCGTTTTCATTTGCCATATCGGTAAAAAACGCACTGGGTAACCAACGCATGGTTTTGGCAATACCGTTTTGTAATTTACTACTGAGCGTAGGATGTGGCAAATCACTCGATGGCTCAATAAACTGCTGGGATAAATTCAGAATTTTACGGTTATCAATTTTTTGCCAATCGCCCTTGACACTTAATATCTCACCGTGACAATTAAACTGCGTCGGGGTAAATTTGGTGGACAGTTGTAATAGCGACTGCCAGTACCAACGTTTTAACATTAAATTGTCATTACCGAGTCTATCGCGTAGTCTTGGCAAAGTGGTCAATTCGATGCCAATGGTATATTCACCTTTGTCACAATAAAAAATACAGGTAAAATCAGGCTCATTACCGTCATCCGTACCTGAGATGGTCTTGGCAGGATGTAAATGCAGCATGGCTAAAAAATGTGCCAAATACACCCATTCACGCTGGCGTTTGAGCTGATTTTGCGACATCCGCATGATGCTTGGCGAATTTTTTTTGTTCTCTGCCATTCATTAATTACCTGTAGCTTGTTCAATTGACTCAGTCTAATGTTCCATTGATTAAAATATATCAAAAAAATTTTACTTACTTCAACAGTTTAGCTTATCAGCTCAATACGTCAAAATCATGACAATAATTTGGACTGTATTAAGTTGCTGTGTGTGTTTTTAGTAATTTATCTAACTATTATGACGTTTAGCCTTGTATTTTAAGCTATTAACCTTATATAATTCACAGTTCATTTGGGGATGTTCTGGCTTCGACGCTGGTAATGAAACTCAATGATGCATGTCGAGTGAGTATGTCCACTCGTAAATAAAATATACATTTTAAACTAGTCGCAAACGACGAAACTTACGCTCTAGCAGCCTAAGCGCTGCTTGGGACGGCACAGATTGCCATTGGTCTGGTTGCTCTCCTTGAAGCGAACGCACGATGGATAGCTTAAATTGTTGTCTCGCCAATTTGAGCAAAACTTAAGAGGCTCGTGGTTGACATCCTGACTGTCGGTTCGCCAACCATTAAAGCCATAGACAGAATCTAAACATGTAGAGTCATGGGCGTAGTGCTGGCGGACGCGGGTTCAACTCCCGCCATCTCCACCATATATAAAAAAGAGAATGCAATAACTTGCATTCTCTTTTTTTTGCATTTTTTATATCCCTTTAGTTACTCAAGATAGCATTTTTACATAAAATCAACAGGTTAGAAAAACTAGCTGATATGGTTACATAACTTATATGTTTAGCAAAATACATCCGATATTAAAGATTTTGTTTACAATAAATTATTTGAAATAACATAACTTTGTAATTAGAATACACACCGCTTAAGTGATATTAAACAATATTACTTTGTTTTTAATATGTAAATCACGGGAAATGCCCCTTGATACCTTTAAGTAGTCAGATTATTGACCGCTTTAATTGATAAAAGGAACATCCGATGAAATATATCATTGCCAGTTTGTTTGTTACTACTTTAGTCACCCAGCAAGCCAACGCTGCTGTTGTTTCATGGTATGGTGGCAAGCATCATGGTCGTACCACGGCGTCTGGCGAGAAATTCAATCAACATGCACTGACTGCAGCTAGCAACGTGCACAAATTAGGTAGCCGGCTCAAAGTTACCAACAAAGCCAACGGCAAAAGTGTAGTGGTACGCGTGACTGACACAGGCGGGTTCGGCAAATATGGCCGTACGCTAGATTTGTCAAAAGGTGCTTTTAGCAGAATTGCTAATCTTTCAAACGGCCTTGCTAAAGTCGATATCGTTAGATTATAGCGTTATTTT
Organism: Moraxella sp. CTOTU47579; assembly: GCF_032004885.1. Lineage (NCBI taxonomy): Bacteria > Pseudomonadati > Pseudomonadota > Gammaproteobacteria > Moraxellales > Moraxellaceae > Moraxella > Moraxella sp. CTOTU47579. Next base: position 47,516 of record NZ_DALZOJ010000001.1, on the reverse strand, counting down.
TATTAATGTATTTTACCGTAAAAAAGGGCGCTATTGATTGATAGCGCCCTTCATGTTTTATCACTTAAAAAATTTAATCCTCTAAAAAACGGGTATCATTCGACCATTGCTGCATTTTGATACTTTCATCCAAATATTGCTCGATAGCCGGCAAGTTAAACCCGTCGTTTTCACTGATAAAGCTAATACTCATGCCTTTATTGCCTGCCCTACCGGTGCGACCGATACGATGAACGTAATCATCAGGACTGTCTGGCAGCGTATAATTGACCACACAAGCCACATCATCCACATGAATACCTCGCCCTGCGACATCCGTAGCCACTAAAATATTGGCATCGCCTTGACGAAATTGTGCCAAATACTTCTCGCGTTTGGCCTGTATGACATCCCCTGACAATATCACTACTTTATACTGACGATTAAGTTTGTCATACAGGCGTTTGACTTGGTCTTTACGATTGGCAAAGACAATGATTTTATTGGGAGAAATTTTTTCAATAATTTGCTGTAACGCCGCCAGCTTATCCGATTCCATCAAGGTGAAAAATAGCTGCTCGATGTTTTGACTGGTTTTTTGCTCGGGCGCAATCTCTACAAAAATCGGTTGATATAACCAGCGATAAGCTAAATTCATCACATCTTGGTTAAAGGTAGCGGAGAAAAGCAGGGTTTGCCGATGCGTATTGGCGGGCATCATACGAATCAACCGTTTGATATCAGGTATAAACCCCATATCTAGCATTCTATCCGCTTCATCTAATACCAAAATTTCAAGACGATCAAGATACACATGGTGCTGAAAGCAAAAATCAATCAAACGACCTGGGGTGGCGATGATGATATCGACAAACTTTTGATGCAGCTGCTTTGACTGCGTGTCATAGTCTGTGCCACCGAGTAAACAAACAGTATGCAGTTTGGTAAACTTGGTGAGCTCAAGGCAATCTTGATAAATTTGTTGAGCCAGTTCTCGAGTTGGCGCCAACACCAGTGCACGGGTTTCACCCAAAAAACGATCGCCATCAATCTCAGGGTTTAGAGGATTATTCAGCAATTCATTGATGATGGTGAGTAAAAACGTTGCTGTCTTACCTGTACCTGTTTGTGCCTGCCCAATGGCATCTTGCCCAGCGAGTGTATTGGGCAATATTTGCGCTTGGATAGGGGTTAGCGTTTGATAGCCTAATTGATCAATCGCTTGTTTAAGCGCTGGATGAAGGGGTAATTGTGAGAAAGTTTGAAACACAGAGAGTTAACCTATTTTGACCAATCAATCATTGGCTATGAGAAACAACAAAAACCAAGTTAATGACATCAACTTGGTTTGCAAAAAGGTCAAAAATAACACTTTAACCCCTTTTTGGCTTAACTTATTCGACTTTGGTAACTTCTTCAGCTTGAAGACCTTTTTGACCTTCAACCACGATGAATTCAACTTTTTGACCATCTTGAAGTGAACGGTAGCCGTCACCTTGAATCGCGCGGAAATGAACAAAAATATCTTCGCCGCTGTTACGCTGAATAAATCCAAAACCTTTTGAATCATTAAACCATTTTACAATGCCTTGTTCACGAACTGACATATTATAACTTCCTTTAACACTATTAATGGTAGGTTTATAAAGTAGTTTTTTAGCCAAGGCTAGTTAAGCCTAGTTAAGTTTAGCTACCCGCTACCTACGCCTGCTAATTAATGTACTAGTTAAGCTTTTGTAATAGTTTGTTAAAACATTTCTCTACAATGTCGCTTACATAGTAAATTGTTCTTATAGCAATCATAGCATGGGTTTTTTACAAAAAAAAGTAATTTCGTAAGAATTGGTTATTTTTTTAAATAGCGATTTTTTAGCCTTATTTAACGGTTTACAATAATAAAACTACAGGGTTGGCTACTAAAATTGCCAACTATTTTAGCGTCGGTTTGCACACATTGTATGGGCTTATCTTTAGCATTTATCTCATCGATGCCAATAAGTTGATTGATAACCTCTTCGCCCAATTCATCTAGCACATCATGTTTTAATTCTTTGATTAATTGCTTATCGACATTCTGATGGGTTTTGATGGCACATTCTTTAAGTCGCCATAGTAGGTTTCGTAAAACTGCTTGATTGACTGCAGGCTTTTGATTCAACCATTGATATTCATGAGGTGAAAAAAAGCGTGAAGCAACCTGATGACTAATTGCGCTGTCTTCGACATCAATGCCGATATTGGCATAGGGCGAAATCAATACTGCGGCATGTTGGCGGCTATGGCTAAAACTGACATACCAAATGTAACCATCAGCCGTTATAAAATGATAAGGAAAGTTTGCATCCATTAACTCGCCTGTCAAATTAAGCGCTTGCTGTAGCTTTTTTAGCAATTGACGACAAGACATCGACCCTAATTTATGGGTTGACCCTGATTTATTGATTGACCTTATTTTATTTGTTGGTAAGGTAACCTGTTCACCCAAATTATGATGAATATCAATAGCCACCCAGCTATGGTCTTCGATTGGATAAAGCTGCATCGGTGATGGTAGTGCCTTGTTGTATAAATAATTGTATAAATAAATTTAACGATAGCTTAAAGTATTAAAGTATTTTTTTTATACCAAGGTTGATTGGCTTTCTTCTTTTGTATTTGCGCAATCGCTTTACGTTTTTTTTGATACAGTACATTATTACTGATGAGAGTGATAGCGCGAGTGTCTTGCGCGATGACTTCCCCTAAGACGTTTTCAACATTTACGGTAATGGCATAAGGGTTAGGATCGAGCGTGGTAGTTGCAATAGTATAGCTAGTGTCTTTTATGGTCGCTAAGGTTTGGTTATTGAGTTGATAGACGATTCTATCGCCTGTTTTTAAACTCGGTGTCAACGCAACGTTAATCTCAATGGGTTGACTACCCCGTCGCAGCGTTTGCCCGGCTTCAGGCGATACAATGTTTAATACATAATCGCCCTGCTGGCTTGCTGAGATGGATTGGGTGGATAAGCGACCAGTTAAGCTATCACCTAATCTATCAGGCAAGCGATTGTCAGTAGCCGTACTCGCTGCGTTATTAACTTCATTGTTCAAGTTATTAGATGTCGTTGTTGATTGATTGGTCGTCGATGATACTTGTGATTGGGTGGGTAATTTATCTAATACGCTGATATTTTTGCTGTTTTTATTATATTGATAAGCGGTATTGATATTATCGGTATATACCACTTGACCGTCTGAGGTGGTCGTCTTATACACTTCAGCATGACTTAACTGTGACAGCAATAACACTACAGCCGTGAGTATAAAGCTATACCGTAAACCGCTATTATTATCGGTACTATATTTATTATCCGTACTATATTTTGTCAAAATCATATAAGCCTTCCCCTCAAAACCCATTATTGTGCATATTTTAGCAAGCTTGATAATCAATCCCTAAATAATTTTGCCTATTAAACTAAAAATTTCACATAAAAAAACCCAACTTAATGTGAAGTTGGGTTTTTTGAAAAGCGAACTTATTAGCAGCTGTAGTACATATCAAATTCGATTGGATGAACTGATACGTTGTAACGCTCTACTTCTTCTTTTTTCAAGGCAATGTAAGCGTCAAGCATTTCTTTGGTAAATACGCCACCTTTGGTTAAGAACTCATGGTCGTCTTCTAACGCTTTAAGCGCAACTTCCAAGTTTTCCGCCACCGTTGGGATCAATGCTTCTTCTTCTGGTGGAAGGTCGTATAAGTTTTTGTCTGCGGCTTCGCCTGGATGGATTTTGTTTTGGATACCATCAAGCGCTGCCATCAACAATGCGGCAAAGCAAAGGTAAGGGTTGGCTGCTGGGTCTGGGAAACGTGCTTCGATACGTTTGCCTTTCGGGCTTGCCACGTATGGAATACGAATTGACGCTGAGCGGTTACGCGCTGAATAAGCCAGTTTAATAGGCGCTTCGTAATGCGGTACTAGGCGTTTATAGCTGTTGGTTGATGGGTTAGTGATGGCATTTAATGCACGAGCATGTTTGATGATACCACCGATTGCGTATAAAGCAGTTTCTGATAACCCTGCGTATTCATCACCGGCAAAGGTGTTTTTGCCATCTTTTTGGATTGACAAGTGAACGTGCATACCTGAACCATTATCACCAACCATCGGTTTTGGCATAAAGGTCGCAGTCTTACCATATTCGTGTGCAACGTTGTGTACTGCATATTTGAACTGTTGTACTTCGTCCGCTTTACGAACTAGGGTATTAAATGATACACCGATTTCTAGCTGGCAAGAGGCAACTTCATGGTGATGCACTTCAACACGGCCTTCACCCATAATCGCTTCTACCGCGGCACACATATCAGCGCGCATATCTTGTGAGCTATCAACGGGTGGTACTGGGAAGTAACCGCCTTTGACGCGTGGACGGTGCGCATAGTTACCGCCTTCCATTTCTTTATCGGTTGACCAAGCGGCTTCATCAGCTGAGATGGTGTGACGGGCGCCTGACATATCGATTGACCATTTTACATCATCAAATACGAAAAATTCTGGCTCTGGACCAAAGAATGCGGTATCGCCGATACCCGTTGATTTTAGGTATTCTTCAGCACGTCGCGCGATTGAACGTGGGTCACGGTCATAACCTTGCATGGTTGATGGCTCGATAACGTCACAGGTCACAACAACGGTCGTTTCACGAAAGAAAGGATCGACGAATGCGGTATCAGCATCTGGCATCAAAATCATATCTGACGCTTCAATGCCTTTCCAACCAGCAATTGATGAACCATCAAACATTTTACCTTCTTCAAAAATGTCTTCGTCCATGCTGTCAGCTGGATAGCTTACATGTTGCTCTTTACCTTTAGTGTCGGTAAAGCGAAAATCTACCCACTTTGCTTCGCTAGATTTGATTAAATCTAAAAATTTATTCGACATTGCTCGTTTCCTTTTACTTACGCAAAAAATGATTAAAAAAACGTTACGCCACTTTATACTCTTTTCGGTGCTGTGACAAGAGATAAACAAAGTGGTGCTTGTTGAATTTAAACTTTCAAGTTATGTGCCAACTTTTGCACTATCATGCTAAATATTAAATTTTTATATCAAATTCAATGAGTTATTTGAGAGTGGATTTAATGATAAAATTGGCTGATATGACTATCTGCCTAGATAACCTTCAAATCACTATAGGGCCTTAACACTTGCACCATTTTAATTAAAATTTTATCGATATTCACTTTTATGGTGCATAAAATATGTATTTAACTATTTTAGTGAAAATCATTAACATTGATTTCTGCTACTCTGTTTCACTTATTCGGTTTCAGTTACTTGTAGAATGGTTGTGATAAAATACTTGATTAAAATAATGGTGAAGTTTTTTCATCGGCTAACCATCGTCCAATAATTACATGATAGGGTTTCTGGATTGCTACTTTTTATTGATAACTACGACAGTTTTACCTACAATTTGGTGCAGTATTTTGAGCAATTGGGGCAACCCGTTGAAGTCTGGCGCAATGATGCTTGCAGCAGTGAAGATATCATTCGTTTAAATCCCGATTATTTGGTCATTGGCCCTGGACCTTGCACGCCAAGCGATGCAGGCAATACGTTGAGTTTTATCAAAGACTGTGCCGGCATTATTCCTATATTAGGCGTTTGCTTGGGTCATCAAGCGATTGGGCAAGCATTTGGCGCCAATATCATTCGATGCCCAACGATTATGCATGGGCGGGTGTCGCAAGTTTTTCATCACCATCAAGGGATATTTGCCGGGCTTCCCTCACCTTTTAACGCCACTCGCTATCATTCTTTAGCGATTGCGACAGACAGTTTGCCTGATTGTCTAGAGGTTACCGCATGGTGTGATGATATTCACCCAAATAATTCTCTGCCATCCACTACTGTGATGGGCATTCGGCATCAAACATTGCCGATTGAAGGGGTGCAGTTTCATCCAGAATCTATTTTGAGTGAGCATGGGTATACGATTTTGAAAAATTTTTTAGCTAACTATGAAAACCATGAAAACTATCAAAACGCTAACTATTAGACTGGGATAATTGAGTTTTGCGGCTTAAAGTTTGGCTTTAAAACTTGGCTTTAAAACCTGGCTTTAAAACCTGGCTTTGTTATAGTATACTAGTACAATGATATATCAAGTGTAAGCCATAAAACTCATACGAGACTGACATGACCCATACTGTAACGCCTTATCTTGGTGACATTACCACGTCTATTGAAAACAACCAACCATTAACACAAGAGCAAACCCAACTACTGCTTACCACGGCACTTGATCGCGCCATCAATACCATTGATCTAACTTATGCAGAAATGCGCGGCGTCATGCTAGCCATCATGCAAGGTCAATGCCCCGATGCCATGATGGGCGCCCTGCTCACCGCGCTGCGTATGAAAGGTGAAAGCATCGAAGAAATTACCGCCGCTGCCCAAGTGATGCGGGAACTTGCTATTAAAGTGGATTTGTCGGATGTGCCCAACGTCGTCGATATTGTAGGTACAGGGGGCGATGGCGCAAATTTGTTTAATGTCTCTACCGCCGCTACGATGGTCGCAGCAGTAGCTGGCTGCCATGTCGCCAAGCATGGTAATGGCGGCGTTTCCGGCAAATCTGGCAGTTCCGATTTGCTGCAGCAAGCGGGTATTAATTTGGCGTTAAATACCGAGCAGATTACCCAGTCGATTAAAACCCATGGTATCGGTTTTTTGTTTGCGCCCAATCACCATGTGGCAATGAAACACGCGATGCCCATTCGCCGTACCCTAAAAACGCGCACGGTGTTTAATATTTTGGGACCTTTGACCAACCCTGCGGGCGTCAAAAATGCCATGATTGGGGTATTTAATCCTTCGCTGTGCGAACCGCTTGCCAATGTGTTCAAAAACCTTGGCGCGGAGCATGTGCTAGTCGTCGGCTCAGTGGATAACCTTGATGAAATCTCACTGGCGACTTATACCCATGTGGCTGAACTTAAAGATGGCAAAGTCAGCGTGTATGATATCGAACCTGAAGATGTTGGTATCGAATCGCAAACCCTTAAAGGCTTAATCATTGACAGTCCAGCACAGAGCCTAGCGCTCATCCGCGAAGCACTGGCTAACAATCCCAATAAAACCCCCAACGCCAAAAAAGCCGCGGATATGATTGCCTTGAACGCCGGTGCGACCATCTATGTAGCAGGTAAAGCAGATACCATAAAACAAGGCGTAGCCATGGCACAAGATATCATCAGCAGTGGCAAAGCCTTGCAAAAAATGGCAGCATTAGCAAGCTTTACTCAGCAATTCACCTCTCATTAAATTTTTGGAAAAACCATGCCTCATCAAGCAGTCCCCTCGGTATTACAAAAAATTGTCGACACCAAACGTCAAGAACTGGTCAGAGCCAAAAAACAGCAATCTTGGCATGACCTTGAGCAAATTGCCGCAACGAACCACCAAAACATCCGTGATTTTGCCGGCAGTTTGCGCAAAGCGGGCATTCGTGTGATTGCGGAAGTCAAAAAAGCCTCGCCATCCAAAGGCATCATCGCCCCTAATTTCGATGCTGTCGCCACCGCAGTCGGCTATGAACAAGCGGGTGCCGCTTGTTTATCGGTATTGACGGACACGGATTATTTCCAAGGCTCGGATGAGTATTTATTACAAGTGCGCCAAGCGGTAAGCTTACCTGTGCTACGCAAAGATTTTATGATTGAGCCGTATCATATTTTGCAATCACGTGCGCTGGGGGCAGATTGTATTTTGCTGATTATGGCGTGTTTATCAAATGCGCAAGCCGCTGAGCTGCATGAATTGGCGTTAAAGCTTGGCATGAGTGTACTCATTGAGTGCCATGACGAGATAGAAGTGGAACGGGCGTTACGCTTGCCCGCCCATCGCCAAAACGTGTATGGGGTTAACAATCGCAATCTACATAACTTTGATGTGAGTTTGGACACTACCCTACGCCTAAAAACACTGTTTCCACAAGATAGCTTACTGGTGACAGAAAGCGGGATTCATTCGGCAGAGGATGTAAAACTGATGCTGGGCAATGACATCCATGCGTTTTTGATTGGTGAGCATTTTATGAAAACGGGTGATGCAGGCGCGGCATTAGCAAAGTTATTGGCACAATCACAACAAAATGCGTAAAATAGCCAAGTTAAATAATTGATGTTAGGGCGTTTCATCGATAAACGCCCTATTTTTTATACCGATTTATAGAGTTATTGTATGGCAAATTTATTTTCAAAAGAAATGCAAGACCAGTTAAAGCAGCTTAAAACCGAACTGGGTAAAGGTCGCAGCCAAACTAAAGAAACCGATGAAAACGGCAAACCGACTGAAACCGTGGGCTTATTGAGCAAGCAACAAGTCGCCAAACAAGTTAAAAAATATAATAGCGAACATCTTGATGATGATAAATTGCTATTTATGCAAGCCATGTCAGGCGTGCAGCCAATCAAAGATAAAAACTTGGCGGATAAAAACAACGCTGGCAATAAGCTTGATGCGACGACGCTAGCCAAACGCGCGGCGGCAGTCGGTGGTGACGATGATAGCGGACATGTATTGTCTGATATGCAAGCGCTGCTCAACCCCGTCTCTGGCGATGCTTATTTAAGTTATAAAACCGCAACGCTACAAAACAAAGTGTTTAATGAGCTCAAACAAGGCAAGATTCGCTGGTATGATGCCGTAGATTTACACGGTGCCACCATTGAAGAGGCCCGTGAAGCCATGAGTCAGTTGATTTTGCAGGCTCAAAAAAACAATGAAAATTGCGTGAAAATCATTCATGGTAAAGGCATTGATAGTATCTTAAAAACCTGCGTGAATGGTTGGTTGCGTCAGATTCCTGAAGTGCTTGCTTTTTGCTCAGCCCCTGCGGCGCAAGGTGGCAATGGTGCAGTGTTGGTGTTACTCAAAAAACGTGAAAAAGCCAATCGCGACCAATAACCATTGTACTGCTATTCTGACTATAGGTTAAATTTTATAAAATCATGCATAAAACAAACGATGCATGATTTTTTTAACAGGATTTTTTAATTGTTAATAGTTTATTCTTAGATTTTGTTTATAATAGGCTCTTTTTTTTCATGGATTAAATGCTCTGCATTAATCTACTCTCAACTGGCTAAAAACAGCGCCCATTTGTCTTTTGACAGCTGACTGTTTTTAACACCACTGGGTATAGGAGAAAGGTAGCTTTGAACAATACCCCCACTGCGACTAATTCGCCCGCTAAATTGCAACGTCATTTAGCCCTTTGGCACATTATCATTATTGGTTTGGCGTATATTCAGCCCATGACCGTATTTGATACCTTTGGCTTGGTTTCTGAAGCCAGTCATCAGCACGTTCCAACATCTTATATTATTGCATTGATTGCTATTTTGCTTACCTCGCTAAGTTACGGTAGCATGATTCGTCGTTATCCTTCAGCAGGTTCGGCATATACCTATGCGCAAAAATCGATTCATCCCAATGTCGGGTTTATGGTGGGTTGGTCTTCTTGGTTGGATTATTTATTGTCACCTTTGGTGAATATTATCCTAGCGGTGATTTATCTTGAAGCGCTGTTCCCTGATGTCAACAAATGGATTTGGGTATTTATTCTGACGGGATTTATGACCTGGATTAACGTGCATGGCTCCAAAGTCGTGGCTTATTTTAATAGTTGGATTGTGTTTATTCAGCTATTGATTATCGGTGTATTTACGTGGTTGGTGTATAGCAAATTGATGGCGGGCACCAATGCGGACGGCACTATCAATGCCGCAGCTTACCAATTATGGAGCTTAAAGCCGTTTTGGAGTGATATTGCCAACATGACGGCACTCATCAGTGGTGCAACCATTTTATGTTTCTCTTTCACAGGCTTTGACTCACTAAGCTCATTGGCAGAAGAAACCAAAGATGTGCAAAAAACCCTACCAAAAGCAATTTTCTTGACCGCATTGATTGCAGGTATTGTGTTTATCATTAGCACTTACTTTATGCAGATTTATTTCCCACAAACTCCTGACAAATATTTCCCAGATGTGGCTGCTACCCAGCCAGATATTTTAATGTTGGTGGGTGGTTCTGCGTTTCAAGCCGCCGTATTGGGCTTTGCAATTGTCACGGTGATGGCGTCAGGTATTTCTGCACATGCGGGTGTCTCTCGTTTGATGTATGTGATGGGGCGTGATGGGGTCATTAATAAACGTATTTTTGGTCATATTCATCCAAAATACTTGACCCCAACCTACAATATCTATATCGCGGGTGTGATTGCCTTAACCGCGGGTTTTATTGAGTTTGATGTCATCGCGCATTTGATTAGTTTTGGGGCATTGACGGCGTTTAGTTTTGTTAATTTATCCGTGATTGCGACCTACATCATCCGTGAAAAACGCTACCACAGTGCCTATGATTTGTTGATGTATTTGATTGTGCCGCTGTTGGGCTTTATCAGTGTTGCGCTGATGTGGAAAGAAAGTGAGCCTATCGCCATCAAAATGGGTTTAAGCTGGGCAGTAATCGGTATCATCTACTTGGCATTTAAAACGGGTGGTTTTAAGCGTCATCCACCGATGCACAATGAACATGAATAATGGTTAATGTGGTGAAAAGGTCAGATACGATTCTGACCTTTTTTATGTCTGTGGCTTTTGAGAAAACCCTATGTTAGAAATTTTATATCAAGATGAATACTGTGTGGCTGTCAATAAGCCTGCGGGTATGCTCGTTCATCGAAGCTGGCTTGACCGTCATGAAACCGAGTTTGTGATGCAGACCCTACGCGATCAACTGGGTCAATATGTTTATCCGATTCATCGCTTAGACCGACCGACGTCAGGGGTGTTACTGTTTGCTTTATCGAGCGAATCAGCGCGGCAACTGTGTGAGCAATTTGAAAACAGGCAAGTGCAAAAATCTTACTTAGCCATCGTGCGCGGATATTTGACAGTGAATGCGCAGACATCTGGGCTGATTGATTACCCACTCACACAAATGTTGGATAAAATTGGCGATAAACCAAGTTTGCGGGCGCTGCAACAAAGAAAGCTTAGTTCGACAGACATGTTTGATGCAGCCCTTAGCAGCCCTGCTGAATTAACCTTACTGCAACCTGCGCAAACGCACTGGCAATGCTTGGCAACAACTGAACAGCCGTTTCAAGCGCGCGCACGCTATCCCACGTCACGCTTTAGTCTGGCTAGATTGACGCCCATTACCGGACGAAAACACCAACTACGTCGCCACATGAAGCATGTGTTTCATCCGATTATTGGCGATACCAGTTATGGCGATCATCACCAAAATCGCGCCATCCGTCAACATATCGGCGTGCATCGATTGATGTTACATGCGCATACCTTGGCTTTTCATAGACTGACCGACAATCGGCGTGTTGATATCACGGCACCTGTGGATACAGATTGGTTAACGATGTGTGCACAGTTTGGCTTTCATTTGCCTTAATAGTTTGCGATATCATTATTTGGCGACATCATTTACGCAACCAAGTAATCACTCACTTTACTGCCGATGGTCGCAAATGTTGCGCCAATGCCTGCACCCACCAACACATCGGTGGGATAATGTAACCCAAGCACCAAGCGCGATAATGCCACCAGCATCGTAAATGGTAGCAATACCCATAACATCATCGGCACTTGATGACCTATCATGATGGTAAACAATACCGCTTGCAGTGTATGCCCTGATGGAAAACTAAATACATCCAAAGGCCGTTCGCCTAAAGTAATGGTCTGGTGTACTTGGTAAGGGCGTGGACGTACTGTGTGTACTTTTAAATACTTATACAGCAAATAACCGCAAAAACTGCTGAGTAACACCACACACACTTTCACAGCGACGATACTAGCGACCAGTCCTTGTGAGAATAACGCTACTAACATCACTACCGTCGATAGCGCCCAAAACCAACCATCGCCTAAGCGGCTGATGGTTTTGAAAAACTGCGCAAAAAACTTCAATTGCGACAGCAAATTTACCCGTAAACATAAGCGAGTATCCCATTGCAGCACGCGCTTTTGCAAATGATATAATTTAGGTTTACTGTGCAAAAATTGATAATAATTGCGCATTAAATTGGGTAAGTTTTCGACAGAGCTAACAGAGGTACAGGTGAGTTCTGAATTGGCAAGTGACAGTTTGGATTGTTTTATGGGTTGATTCATGGATTGATTGATGGGGTGATTCATGGCGCCATCCTTTTTTTGCCTATTTGAACCTCACGTTTTGGAGAAAAACGCGGCAGATTCAGCGGGTCTTGGGGTTGGGTGACTATTTTGGGTTGAGTGGCTACTTTGGAGTGAATGACTATATCGTGGCTGTTTTTTTGCCCCGACAGTCGGGTGAACTGACTCAGGTGTGAGGGCGATTGTTAAATCCGCGAGCGGATGTTGAGCCATTGATTGAGAAGACAAAATGGTTGGCGTCACTGTGCTGGCTGTTAGGGTGTTCGTCTGAATTGATAGCACTTCATAAAACATGGTCAACATTTCTTGGGCAGGTTTTTGCCAAGAAAAAGCAGCCACCTTGTGCCTTGCAGCTAGTCGCATCTGATCAAGCTGTTGTTGTTTGGGCAATTCACTAATCATCTCTACAAAGCGTTGTTCTTGCCCAAGCGGTACAGTTTTACCACAACTATCATCCACCAACAGCGCCGCAGCCGCATCATGATAGGCAAAAATTGGCAAACCCGATGCCATCGCTTCGGTGACGACATTACCGAAAGTTTCCACTTGACTAGCAAAGACAAAAGCATCGGCACTGGCATAATAACTTGCCAGCGCCTCGCCTGTTTTAAAGCCTGCAAAAATAATGCTTGTATCATTGGCATGCCGTTTAACGAGCGCTTCTTTATATGGTCCATCACCGACAATCACTAATTTGACATGACGATGCAGCTGCTGTAATTGTAGCGCTTTGAAGCTTTTAATGACGGTATCCATACCTTTTTCAGGGGAAACACGGCTCACACACATTAACACTGTGGTGCCCTCGCCCACGCCCCAACTTTGCCGTAATGCTTGGCTACGTTTGCTCGGTGCATAGCGCGCTGTATCAACGCCACGACCGACTTGGTACAAATGCTTGAAACCAAATTCAGCGAGCTGATGTTGGGTGGTCTGGCTTGGAATACAGGTGGCACTGCAATGGTTGTGAAAACGCTTCATATACGCAAGCAAAGGCAATGAGACAACTTTCCAGCCAAAATATCGGCTAAAATCATGAAACGCGGTGTGATAACCTGAAGAGACTTTAATGCTTTGCTGTTTGCCAGCAATCAACGCCGCAAGCCCCAAAGGACCTTCCGTCACGATATGTACAATATCAGGACGAAGCTTGCGCAGCTGCTTCGTTAAAAATCGGTAACAAGGTAGCCCCATGCGCAGATGCGGGTAATAAGGAATGGGCAAACTTGGCACTTGCAAATCAGTGGTAACAGCCGCAGTATTAAGCCCTGTCGTTAGGGTATGTTGTTCGACTTCATCGCTTTGCTTGGGGCGAATCAACGTGATGCGATGCCCCATCGATTTGAGTTCGCGCATGATTTGATAAACGCTTGAGGCTACCCCATTGATATCCGGCAACCACGTTTCAGTCACCAAAGCGATATGCAATGATGGCCTATTGTCATGAAAAGGCGTGCCGGCAACTTGAGTTGAGGGATTCATGAGATTTGCTGACGTCGTCTGAGTGTCAGACGAAGCCTGGTACAAATTAGTGTTTACAGTATTGTCACTCATAGCATGTTATCAACCATTACAACCGACTGCTTTGTTTGACTACAAAAGCCGTTTCGGTAAATTAAATCAATCCTTTGTATGGGTTAAGCTTATAAGCCGCCATTGACAACCTCATGTCAATTTGATAACAGTTTGATGACAATTGCATCGCAAATAGGGGTCGATTTTGCTAAAATAGCGAGCAGAATGCAGCTTTATAGATTAATGCCTTATTAATGCCTTATAGATGGTTAAATGACTGATTTGATAACTACATCGAATAATACCGCTATGCCCAATACTTCGACGTTGGATACACCGATTGTGATGCTGATGACACATGCGCCTAGTCATCCGCTCACCAAACGAGCGATTGAATACGCCCAATCGCTATGTGCGAACGATAGTAAAACAACCGATGAGCAAAACTCGTTGACTACTACCGATTTTAAAATTTTCTTATATAGTGATGCGGTGATGTTGGCAAACCGATTAATTTGGCTGCCCGATGATATCGAAAATATGGCAAAAAATTGGCAACGCTTTGCTATGAGTCATGATTTAACCATTCAAGTGTGTGTGAGTGCCGCGTTGGCTCGCGGGGTGACAGATGCTGACAATGCGACTAGACATCAGCTACAAGGTGACAATTTGGCAGATGGCTTTGAATTAGTCGGTTTGGGTGAATTAGCCATGCATCTACACAGTGCAAAAACGGTTTATCAGTTTTAATTGGGATAGGTTTAGCGATAGCGGTTTACTATGAAAATTGTCATTAATATTTACGCTGACACGTTTTTGCTTTGTCATGAAGCCTTGTCAATGGCGTTTGCGCTGGCGGCGTTTGACCACCAAATTCAGCTGACTATCGGTGATGGCATGCTAAACTTACTACTTGATGAGCCTATGGGCAAGCTTGCCCATATGCTGGCATCCCTTGATATGTATGATATGCCGCCCGCTTGGCTGGCGCTAGCAGATTTTAATAGATTAAAAGCGTGGCAAGCGAACCTTTCAGCAGACTTTGATTGGTGTGCTCAAGTCGCGCTACAGCCAACTACACCGCCTCATTTTGATACCACTTTTGACTTATAAATACTATGACCCAACTTCCCGAACTTGACCAAGACGGTCATTTGATAGCTCATCAAACCTGGACACCAAATATCGCGCAACAATTGGCAAACACGCTGGATGTCACGTTAACCCCTGAGCACTATCAAATCATAGACGCAGTGCGTCAATATTATGATTTATACAGCCATCCACCGACGACCCGTCCTTTAATCAAGTTTTTATCCAAGCAATTGCCTTCATTGGCGGTTGATAATGCCAAATTGCAAGCCATGTTTAACACAGGTCTTGTCGCGCGTCATGTCAACCGCATTGCAGGGTTGCCAAAACCTGCAAATTGCTTATAAATTTTGAGATTATTTTGGGTCATAAGGGACGAGATTGTCATAACCGATACTGTGACCGTTATCACCGCCAAATCCCTGCTGACGCCAAATTTCAAATAATGTAATTGCCACGCTGTTAGATAAATTCAAACTGCGAGAGGTCGGCAACATAGGCAAACGCAACCAGTTATCTTGACCAATTGCCGCGCGAATTGGCTCGGGTAATCCGGCTGTCTCTGACCCAAATACCAAAGCGATATTTGCCACTTGCGTAAAATCTTCATCATATAAAGGTTTGCTAAGCTTGGTGGTCAAAGCAACAATTCTTTGTACCCCACTTTGGCTTAGACTGTCCTGTGCATCCTGCCAATTGGCATGTACTTTGACATTTGCCCATTCATGATAGTCTAGCCCTGCTCGGCGTAATTTTTTATCTTCTAACTCAAACCCTAGTGGCTCAACCAAATGTAGCGTTGCGCCCGTATTGGCGCATAACCGAATAATATTGCCTGTGTTGCTTGGCATTTTGGGTTCAACTAATACTACGTGAATCATGTCGACATCCTTAAACAGATTGAAATAAAAAAGCGCTAAATACGAAGATTAATTTACAAAAAACCTATACTTATTGCGTAAATTTAAGTTTTTTTTACAACTTGATAGTTTTGGTTACATTAACGCTATAGCGACGTTAGACTAAACTGCATTACCATGACTCTACCAAGCATGTTTTACTTTATTTTAACTTTTATAAGTCAATAAAGTCGCATGATTTAATCTGGTAGCTAAAAACTGTTAAAAAATAATGGATATATCTGAGGAAATTTAAAATGAAAAAATTAATCGCTGCATCAATCGCTGTTATGTTTGCTGTCACAGGTTGTAATACAGTCAAAGGTTTTGGTAAAGACGTATCAAAAACAGGTGACGCAGTAACCAATACCGCACAAAATACTCAAAATAAAATCAAGTCGTAGATTTTCTGTTTAAGTAAAAAAACCCATCTCGCTGATGGGTTTTTTATTACCTCTTGTATTGCCTATCGCTTAAAACCCTAGTAGGTTATAAAATTAGCCGTTTTTTGGCAAATTTTCAGGTAGATAACAACGTAGATAAGCAATCACCGCTGTAATCGCTTCTTGGCGATAGGCATCGGTAATTTCTTTTTCTGAGCGATAAGCTAAAATAAAAATACCATTAATGATACCGTATGCGACTAACAATTGCTGATGAATGGTTTCTAAAGCCGGCATTTTATAATGCTCAGACAGCTTATCATACACCATTTGGGCGAGGCTTTTTTCGATTTCACTACCAAACGCATTGCCCTCAAAATCTGGGGTATTGGTCTCATAAATCAAACGGGCAACCGTTAAATCGGATTGAATAATATCAACGCCTGTCTCAATGACTGTGGTGATATAAGCCTGCCAGCGACTAAATTGTTTGGCATCGACTTTTTCAAGCTTGTTAAAAATTTCTATCGCATTTAAAAAACGCAATGCCAAAAAAATCGCTTCAACGTTTGGAAAGAAGTGATAGGCTGAGGCTCTGGGAATGTCCGCTCGTTCACATACATCAGCCAAACTAATCTCACTGACAGGTCGGGTCGCGCTCAATTCTTTGGCAGCGGCTAATAATTTTTGGCGACGTAAACGACCTTGCTGGCTAGTGAACTTGAATTTGTTAGGGACTAGGCGGCGAGCGAGCTCAGAGTCCACTAACACATCCTCAATTTTTTCATCATAAGCGCTTGACATATTTCCTCTCTATCGACTGATTATGAATAAAGTTTAATTTGTGCCCGTACCAATCCATGATCAGTTGGGCGTTGTTCTACAATAAATTTGAGATGATCGTTAAAATAATCAACTTGTAATACTTCGCCGATGTTAAATTTACTATCAGCTAAAAATTGTTCAGATACCAAAATTTGGTCAAGCACTTCTGGCATACCTTGGTGGATATGGGTGTACGCCACATCTTTGAGCCAGTGCATACGGCTTTGTATCGTAGAGGCATCATACAGCACGATATCCCGCATCGACTTATCATAAAATACTTCGCCCGATTCGCTTAAAAGCTGACAAGTGACACTTTGCATCACATCATTCATATCCCCTAACAAAATCAGCGGATGGTTGTTGTGTGACAGTTTTTCGATGACCACTTGGCGAATGCCTGCCGCTTCCGCTGCCCGCATACAAAGACTGCGCAGCTTGGCGCGGACTCGAATTAGCGGATCATTGCGATCTTCTAACGGCTCGCCTTGCGCGTTTTCTAAAAACTCAGGGCGTTTACTTTTTAGATGCGCCACAATCACGGTGACCACCATGCCATTTGGCAATCTGATGTCGGCAATCAGCGGGGGACGATTAAATTGTTGATAAAGCCCAACATCAGGAACGTCTAACAACGCAATCGCAGGCATCTGCGTGAGCAATTGGGTGTTAATAATCTCAAAGCGCGATATCAAACCTACGCTCGGGGTACCAATTGCGCCTCGTCCTTGGGTTAATGGACTATCTGGCTGATTACTGGCTAATGGTACAGTGACATGATAGTCATTGAGACCGGCCGCACGACATAAGTCAATGAGTGCTTGCTCATCCCAAATTTCTTGGCAACCAATGATATCAGCTTGCAATTGCCGAAAGATGGGGGCAAGTGCATTAATCTTTTGTTGATATTGCTGCGGCGTATACACGTCTTGGTTTCGATAAAAAACCCGATTGGGTAGTGCAAAATTGAGTAGATTTGCCGTAGCGATAACAAATTGATTGTCCACTGTCATATCCTTAATGTTTATTTACCAGTTATCCCTGCTTGCTTGTAGCAACATTATCCAAAAAATTTCCTGACTTTCATCTTCGTAACTTTTATCATAGTAACTTTCATCACTGTCAACACAGTGTCGAATTTTGAAGCATTATACATTTTTTTATTCAATTTCTACACAAAAAATCACTATTTCTAGCCAAAATTTGCTAATATTTTTAAGCAGGGTTTAAAAATTAGGTAAATAAAGTGCTTTTTTTTACTTAATGCACTTAATTGCTAACGAAAATCACTCTCGTGTCGAGTCTTTAAAAAATTTTTCGTACAGTTAACTAGTTGTTTTTACATTACTTTTAGTTTTTGTGCTATGTTAATGGTTTCCTTGCTTTAATTTTGTTCGTTTAATAGTTGATTAATATAAAACTGCCAACGCTCCACGATGGCTTGGCGCTCAGACAAGGCCATCTTAGGCTCAAAGATACGGTCTAGCTGCCAACTTTCACCAATGCTAGTGTCATCATATAGCCCCACCGCTTGCCCTGCCAATAATGCCACCCCTTTTGCGGTACTCTCTGTGGTCGTCGGTCGCAGCACAGGGACATTGAGTATATCGGCTTGAAATTGCATTAAAATATTGTTATTGGCAGCACCCCCATCCACGCGCAGTTCGTGCAGCGGCACAGGGCTATCTTTTTGCATGGCGATTAACACATCATAAGCTTGTAGCGCAATCGCTTCTAACGCGGCTCTTGCGATATGCGCTTTGGTAGTACCACGTGTCAGCCCGATAAGCCTTGCGGTGGCATCTGCTCGCCAGTAAGGTGCGCCAAGCCCTGTAAAGGCAGGAATCAGGGTCACTCCTTGGCTATCTGGTACTTTTGCTGCCAAGGTTTCAATGTCCTCACTGCGCGCTATCATACCTAAGTTATCGCGTAGCCACTGCACGATGGCACCCGCCATAAACACACTGCCTTCAAGCGCATATTGTGTTTGCGTGACGCTTGTTTTTTTATTTCGTTGTAAATTTTGTAAAGGTTTTAACAAGCTAGGCAATTTACCTGAGGGTTCATGCCGGTTAGGTTGACGAGTGTGATTCGCCTCTGTGGTTTGCCAAGCGACGGTGGTGAGTAATTGCTGATGACTGACACAGGGTTTATCGCCGGTATTCATTAATAAAAAACAGCCGGTGCCATAGGTAGATTTTGCCATGCCTGCTCGGTTACAGCCCTGCCCATACAATGCCGCTTGCTGATCGCCTAGCACTGCCGTGACTGGGATTTGTTTGCCAAACATCCCTTGTTTGGTGACCCCAAAATCGCCATCCGATGGCTTAATGGTAGGTAACATGGTTTTGGGAATATCAAATAAATCCAATAATTCATCAGACCAGTCGCCTGTTTGCAAAGACATCAGCATGGTGCGTGAGGCATTGGTGATATCAATGCTATGCTCGCCTGTCATGTTAAACAGTAGCCAACTATCCACGGTACCAAAAGCCAACTCACCTGCTAGCGCTTGTTGGCGAAGCTTAGGGTTTTGGTTTAACAGCCATACGATTTTGCTGGCACTAAAATACGGATCTATACGTAATCCGGTAATTTGCTGGATTTTGGCGTCAAAGCCTTTATCACGCCAGTCTCTGCACCACTGATGGGTACGTCTATCTTGCCAGACAATGGCGGGTGCGACAGGCTTACCCGTCTTTTTATGCCAAATTATGGTGGTCTCACGTTGGTTGGTGATACCAATAGCTGAAATATCTGTCGCCAATAATCCTGCTTTGGCAATCACTTCTTGGGCAGTACTAATTTGGGTTTGCCAGATGTCATTGGCATTTTGCTCGATAAACCCGGCTTTTGGGGTGATGATATTAAGCGGCTTTTGGGCGATGGCGATGGGTGTTAATTGGTTATCAAAGATGATACTGCGGCTTGATGTAGTGCCCTGATCCAGCGCTAAAATAAATCCGTTTTCTGTTTTAGCCATGTTGTTGTCTCAAACGATTGTGTTAAGCGTCAATATGTTATCTTAGCAAATACTTGCCCATCAACTTTTATATTACTGCGGCTGAAACCTTAAGGCAACGATTCGCGAAAAAATAGCCATTGATTTTATCAACAAAAAACCACATCATACTGATACTTTATTACCACTTACCAAAACCTATCTGTTAACTATAAGTGACCCTAAACCTTAGATTTCAGACTTCAAACCTTAGACCCTAAGCACTGTCACTCTAACTGTCACTGTCATTGTTTATCTTTTCCACTACCGCTTTTTAATGCGTTGATGAAACTTGTTTTATGAAAAATACCCTTGCAAAATCTGTTCGTACTACCGCTGTGACCTCAAAATCCGCCGCTATCATTACCGACACCATCAAATCTGACAATTTACAACCTGTTGCAATCTCGCAGTTGCGCCGTTATACCGACCCAGCGACCTTGCCAAAAGATAGCGACCATACCAAAACGCTTGAGATTGGCTTTGGGCAAGAGCGCGCCTGTAAAGCGATTGCCACTGCGCTTGATATCAATGCCAATGGTTATCATATCTTTGCTGCAGGTGAAAACGGACTGGGCAAACGCACCTTAATCACTCGCCTGCTACAAGCACACGCCAAACAAAAACCCACACCCAATGACTGGGTATATGTGCATAATTTTGTTGATGCGCGTACCCCGATTGCACTTGACCTGCCTGCCGGCATGGGCAAGCAATTAGCGGAAGATGTCAAAACCTTTTGGCTAACCACCAAACGTCAGCTCAATCAGCGTTTTCGCAGTGAGCACTATCAAAGTAAAGTAGAAGCCATAAAGAATGAAATTAGCCTTCGTGAAGAACAGGTCTATCATGCGCTGCATGAAGAAGGCAAACAATATTCACTTGCATTGGCGCTGCGACCTTCGGACAATAAACCGATTTTTATCAAATCTGATTTTAGTGACAACCGAGCCGATGGCAATGACAATGACAGTTACAATGATATCGAGCCAAGCGATGGTTATTTATCAATCAAACCTGCTAATAAATTGGGTCGCCAAAAATCCAGCGGTAAAGCACCAGTTTTACCACTTAAAGCCAATCAAACCTCTAGCACCACTAATAATACCTCAAGCGCAACCAATCAAGCCAGCTTTGGCTTAACCCCAAAATCGCCATATGTGGCCAATTATCAAGATAAGAACCACATGCAAAAACGCTTGAGCCAACTGACCGTTGAGCTTGAGCAAATTGAAGATGAAGCCAATCAGACCCTACAAGCGCTACACCACTCATTGACTCGGCGTACCTTAAAACCATTGATTGAGCCGTTATTTGACAAGTATCAAGCCTTACCAAAGGTTCGTAAGTATTTGCAAGACGTGCATGACGATATCGTCAATCATGTAGAACGAATCATCAATGAAGATGATGAAGAGTTTTTGCCCAGCCATTTCTCGCCATTACCAGCGCGCTATTTTGTCAATGTGATTGCCAGCCATGCGCCCGATCAAGGCGCACCTATTGTGTTTGAAGACTTACCCACCCATTTAAATTTACTCGGTCATGTCGAGCAAATTACCCATTTGGGCACCGTGTCAACTGATGTCAGTCTAATTCGCGCCGGTTCACTGCATCGTGCGAATGGCGGTTATTTGGTGCTTGAAGCAACTAATTTGCTTGAATATCCGTATGCGTGGCAAGGTCTCAAACGCGCGCTGCAAAGCCGCCAAATCAAGATGTCGAGCCTTGAGCAAATGCTGACACTGACCGGCAGTATCAGCCTTGAGCCACAACCGATTAAGCTTGATGTCAAAGTCATTTTACTCGGTGAGCCAGACTTGTATTATGACCTGCTAGATTTTGAGCCTGAATTTAATGCCGTATTCAAAATCCGTGCAGATTTTCATGATCGCGTGGTACGCAGTCACGCCAACGAACAAGCGATGACCGCCAAAATTGCCGACATGATAAGCAAATACCAATTACTAACATTTGATAACACCGCGTTAGCATGTTTATTAGATTATCTCAGCGAGCAAGCGGAAGACCAGCATGAGTTAAGCCTACATGGGGATAGATTGGCGCAGCTCTTACTAGAAGCCAATCGCCATGCGGTCATCAATCAATCAGAGCTTAGCCCTGAAAACACAGTAACCGCTAGCCATGTCCGCCAAGCCATTGATGATATTCGCCACCGCTCGGGTTATTTACGACAATTGTTCTGGCAAGAACTAGAAAAAGGGCAACAGCTGATTAGCACCCAAGGCAAAGCGATTGGTCAAATCAATGCGCTGACGGTCATCAGCTACGCAGATAGTGAATTTGGTATGCCTGCGCGGTTGACAGCGTCAGTGCATCACAGTGCCGCGCACGCCGATATTGTTGATATCGAGCGCGATGTGGATTTAGGCGGCTCTATCCATGCCAAAGGCGTGCTGATTATGAGCAGTTACCTAAAAGCACTGTTTGCAGAAGACCACACGCTTAACTTTACTGCATCGCTGGCTTTTGAACAAAGTTATGGCGGTATCGATGGCGATAGCGCGACAGTAGCCGAAACCTGCGCACTATTATCTGCCCTATCGCAAACCCCGATTAATCAAAGCTTGGCGGTGACTGGCTCGATGAACCAATTTGGTCAAGTCCAAGCGGTCGGCGGCGTCAATGCCAAAATTGCCGGGTTTTATGATGCGTGTGTCGAGCAAGGTTTGACGGGTAAACAAGGGGTGATTGTACCCAAAGCCAATTTGGCGCAATTGATGCTGCGTCAAGATATCATCGATAGCGTGACGGCAGGTAAATTTACCATCTATGCCGTAGAGCATGTCAATGAAGCCATGTATCTATTGACGGGTCTAGCGCCGGATGAGATGACCAAAAAAGGCAAGTATCGTAAAAATACCGTTTATGGTCGTATTTATGAACGCTTAGAAACTTGGGAAGAAAAAGATGCAGATGATAAAGAATAACGCCTCATTGGGTTATTGTTTATCGCTGATAACTTGCTTGCTCTATATCAAGCAATGTTTGCTTAATCTCAATCCCACCGGTATAACCGCCCAATTTGCCATCGCTGGCAATCACGCGATGGCAAGGAATAATGAGACTTAGTGGGTTGCGGCCATTGGCCTGCGCGACTGCGCGAAAGCTTTTGGGACTATCTACTTGTAGCGCAAGCTGTGCATAGCTGATTGTTTGACCGTAAGGGATTTGTCGTAATGCTTGCCATACTTTTTGCTGAAAGGGTGTGCCTGTGGATAAATCTAAGGGAATATCAAAAACTTGTCGCTGTCCATTAATATATTCGTCAAGTTGACTGATGGTATTTCGTAAGACTTTGGCATCGTCATCTACTGAGTCAGCCAAATCTTTGCTTTGTATATAGTGCGCTTGTGCAGTTAATTGTTGTAGGATTTTTTGGGTTTGCCAATCAAGCGCGATAAGACAACCCTTATGTGCGACAAGGGTAATTGTTGGTAATTTGATTGATAGTTGGTAGTTTGTGGTAAGCATTTTATAAGACAAATTTATCTAGAAGTGATTTAAGAATTTTCTGCATTTTATAACTTTCTTCAATCAAAAATTCATTTGCACCCCGCCATTCAGACTTGTCTGAATATCCAACTGCTTCGTTTGTGATAATTATAAAACTATATACAGTTTCAGGACAACGCTCCCAATTAACAGGATATTGAAATTTTGATTCGATTTCTTCTTTATGCTGATATAAATAGTCGAATATTTTTAAAGTGTCTTCTTTATTATTACCTTTTATTTCAACTCTAATTTTTACAGATTCCTTTGTAATTACAACACTTATTCCGACACCATTTCCTAATTTAGTACCTAACCAATTATCTTTACTTGGTGTCCTATTAGCATATAAATTTTCAGCATTTGATAAAGTCGCATTGATAAATTGCGACCAAAAACTTATTAGTACGCTTTGTTTATTATTTTTGATTTGAATGTCTTCTTGTTTTTTCTCCGCAATATCTATCATAAAGCTTTCAACTTCGGGTACAGGAATAATTTGCTGAGTATCAAAGAAAAAGTCATTATTAAATTTAAAAAGTTGGCATTTTATACAACGGATATTAATACCAAAATTCATCAGCCATAATACAGCTGATGTTACTTCTTGACGGAATTCAGCAGCGACTAAAATGATTCGTTGCGAAGTTTCATTGGGATTTAATCCAATATCATCTTCTGTGCTATCACTAAGAAATTCATTTATTTTTTGTTTAGCGCTTGCAATATAATCATCAGAGTTTTGGCTATCATATTTTCTAAGATAGTCAGCAAAAATATTTATGATTTTCTCATCTGTAAGTCGAGAGCAATAAGATGCATATTTCACAGACTGCCATACAACATCTTTACCAGAACTATCCGTTTTATTTTCAATAATGACTAAATTACCACTTTTATCTAACGCCAATAAATCTAATCTTTCAGACGTATTGTCAAACCCGTTAAATTCTTTTTGAATAATTAATAATGGCTCGCCAAGACATTCTGGATTGCTCACAATCCATTCTTGCAAATCTTGGCGCTCTCTAAAACCCACTTCACTAAATTGAATTTTATCAATATTAGTCATCTGCTTATTAGCAATATTTAAGTGATACATGAGTTATTCGTCTTTTTCAAATAGCGCTTTGACAAAATCATCGGCTTGAAATGGGCGCAAATCATCAATTTTTTCACCCACACCAATAAAACGAATCGGCACATTGGTATTTTCAGCGATATTAAATACCACGCCGCCTTTTGCCGTGCCATCTAATTTGGTGACGGTCACGCCTGTCAGTGGCACTGCTTCATTGAAGATTTCTACTTGATTTAGGGCATTTTGTCCTGTACCGGCGTCGAGCACAATCATGGATTCATGCGGCGCTGTCGGATCGGCTTTTTGCATGACGCGAATCACTTTTTTTAGCTCTTCCATCAAATGGGTTTTATTTTGTAGACGCCCTGCAGTATCGGCAATCAGCACGTCAATGCCACGGGCTTTGGCAGATTGAATGGCATCAAAAATCACCGAGGCACTGTCTGAACCATGACCTTGGGCGACAACAGGGATATTATTGCGCTCCCCCCAAACTTGCAATTGCTCGGTGGCTGCCGCACGAAACGTATCGCCCGCTGCTAACATCACTGATTTGCCTTCACCTTGCAGACGTTTGGCAAGTTTACCGATGGTGGTGGTTTTACCCACGCCATTGACCCCCACGACCAAGATAACAAACGGTTTTGTGCTAGCATCCACCACCAGTGGCGCAACTTTGGGTGTCAAGATATCGGTGAGTTCTTTTTGCAGCGCTTTATACAGTGAATGAGAATAAATCAAATCACCGCGGGCAGTGGCTTCGGTCAAGTTTTTGATAATGCGATTGGTGGCATTCACACCGATGTCGGCGACCAACAGTTGGTCTTCGACTTCTTCTAGTAGTTCATCATCAATCTCTTTACCACCAATCAAAATATTGGTTAAGCCTTCGGTCAAGTTTTTACGACTTTTTGACAAGCCTTGCTTCATGCGGCTAAACCAGCCACCTTTTTGTTCAGGTTCTGCGGTTGGCTCAGCCGTATTGGCAGATGGCTGTTGTGTGGGTGCAGGTGTTTGCAGCGTTGACGTTTGGGCGGCTTCAGCGATACGCGGCGTTTCAATAATTGGCACATCTTGCACAGGCAGATTGGGCATCGTAGCATCATCAAAATTAGTCGGTTGGTTATTAAAATTAATTACCACCTTATTAGAAGCATTGTTATTAAATTGGTTGCTACTCATATCATCGCCTATGGTTAAATTTGTCATTAAAATATTGAGATGTATAAAATTATAACAGTGTTTGTTCGCAGTTTGAAATAAACATGCTGTCAATCCCTTACACTCAGATTAATCATGGTCTTGCAAAAAACTATCCGTTCACAGCTTGTTGCGCTAAAAATTTGCAGGTGGTATTTATTCAGATTTAATCGTGCAATGGGCTTTCAAATAGCAATCAATGCCAACATCCGTTATCATGGTTTATCTTTTATAATGCCTGCAAACCCCATTGCCCCACAATCAAAAAAACCAGATTAAAAGTTAAAGAGAAACTATGTTAAATCAAAAACCTGTGTCAAAACCCACATTTTTTAACCTTACCCTCCTCGCTGCCGCCTTGACCTATACGCTCTGTGTATCAGGTTGCAGCACTGCGCAGACCATCGCAGCCAAAACCATGCCGACTAAAACTACCCCGACTTTAGCCAATACGCCTATTAACGCGCATCCAACTGCTAACGCGGTAACTGACACAACCCAGCAAACGCCGAGCCCCACAGATTTTGACAGCGCTAGGGCAGCAACGCGCCATGAATATACGCTGGATAATGGATTAAAGGTGATAATCAAAGAAGATCACCGCTCTCCTGTGGTGATAAGCCAAGTATGGTATCGCGTGGGTGCTGCGGATGAACCCACTAACTTAGGCGGTATGTCACATTTGCTTGAGCATATGATGTTTAAGGGAACAAAAAACGTGTCCTCAGTAGATTTTGAACGCCTTATTGCCAAATTTGGCGGTAGCAATAATGCCTTTACCAGCTATGACTACACCGCATATTATGAAATTTTCCCTGCCAATCGCTTAGCGCTCGCCCTAGAGCTTGAAGCCGATCGGATGACCCATTTACAGCTAAAGGACAGCGACTTTACCGCTGAGCGCCAAGTGGTGATGGAAGAGCGCCGCCAGCGAACCGATGATAACCCAAACGCCCGCGCCTATGAGCAATTTAGCAAAATGGCTTACCCCAATAGCCCAAAAGGAGAATCGGTCATTGGTCCCATGGCAGAAATCGAATCCATTAGGTTAAACGACCTAACCGATTGGTATAAAACATGGTATGCACCCAACAATGCGACCTTAGTAATCGTGGGCGATGTCAATCCCACAAACGCCATCAATGAAGTCAAAAAATACTTTGCCGATAAAAAACCGCAAACCCTGCCAACGCGCCCCAGTGTGATACAGCCAGGGTTTCGTGGTTATCAAGAAAAAACCACCCAATTGCCGGTACAGGTGCCTATGGTCATGATGGCGTTTAATGTGCCAACACTTACCACAGCAAAAGACCCCAAAACTGCCTATAGTCTATCGCTGCTAGCCGATGTGCTCGATGGCGGTCTATCTGCGCGCCTAGAAAAACGCCTAGTACGGGAAAAACAGCTACTAGCGTCAGTCGGTAGTGGTTACAGCGCCTTTAGTCGGGGCGATGGGCTATTTTTAATCCAAGCCACCCCACGAGATGGCGTTACGCTTGCCCAAGCCAAACAAGCAATCATTGCTGAGATTGACGCGCTCAAAACCCAACCGATTGCACAAAGTGAACTGACCCGTGCCAAAACCAACACCATGACCAGCTTGATTTATAGCCAAGATAGTATCAGTGGACAGGCGCAGATGATTGGCAGTCTAAACAGCATTGGGCTTGATGATCGGATGGTGTTTAACCTACCCAAAATCTTAGATAGCATCACAGAAAGTGACTTACACGCTGCTGCTAGCAAATATTTGGTTAACAACAATTTAACCGTGCTCAATGTGGTAAAAGAAAATAAACCCAATAAATAACTATAAAACCAGTAACTTAACTTATCCTGACTTAAGTTGCGCTCACTTGACTTACCTTCATTGCTGTCAGACCATCCTTAGAATGTTGAGAAAAAAAATGAAAACACGCTTAGCTAAAATCTTATTACTAATGACTACCATTGCCACGCAAGCGGGCCATGCAGAACCTGCCACTCATAGCGACGCTCACAGTAGTGGCAATATTGACCCCAATGCACCCATTGCCGCTTTAGACAAATTAACCAGTCTAAAAACCACACCACCGTTAAAAGTGACATTACCAAATATCATCCACTTTACAACGGATTCGGGTACCCCAGTCGCTTTGGTACAAACCCATCATTTACCGATTGTGGATGTCAGTGTGTATTTTAATGCAGGCTCAGCTCGTGATGAAGCCATTAAAAAAGGCGGTTTTGGGATTGCCAGCCTGACCGCGAGTATGCTCGATCAGGGCACACGCCATAAAAGCGAAGATGAGATTGCCGAAACCAGTGAGCAGCTTGGGATTGATTTATCTGCCCGTGCTTATAAAGACATGTTTATTGTGAGTTTGCGCAGTCTATCTGATGAAGCGCGTTTATCCCCTGCGCTTGGTTTAATGAGCGATATGATGACCCAGCCTACGTTTCCAAACAAAAATTTTGAACGTACCAAAGCCCAGTATCTAATCAGCCTGCAACAGGCCAAAGAAGACCCCGATAGCATCGCAAGCAACGCCTTTGCTGCGGCGCTTTATGGCAATCATCCCTATGCCCACCCCACCCAAGGCACGGAAGAGAGCATTGCCAAAATCAATGCCACCGATCTCAAAGCTTTTGGCCAGCAGTTTTTGGTGGCGAAGAACGCGAATATTGCTATTACAGGCGATATCAGTCTTGAGCGCGCGCGGGCGCTTGCCAATCAGCTAACCGCTCAAATGCCTGTTGGCACAGCTGCCCCAAAGCTTGCCGATGCCAAGCCTTTGAACGCCGCTAAAACGATTCATATTCCATTTGACAGCACCCAAACCACCGTATTGATGGGGCAATTGGGTCAAAAACGCGTGGCGGATACCTTAGGCTTGCAGCATCAAACCAACTTTGCCATTGCCGATGAAATCGTCGGGGGCGGCAACTTTCAAGCCAGATTGATGGAAGATATCCGTAAAAAACGCGGGCTCACCTATGGCATTTATAGCAGCACCACGCCGATGCTTGCCCAAGGTAGCTATACCGTTAGCTTTTCTACCCGTAACCAAAAGTCGCAAGAAGCAATTGAGGCGACCAAGCAAGTCATCAAAAATACGCTAGAAAAAGGGGTAACGCCAAACGAATTGGCTTTAACCAAAGACAGTCTAATCAACAGTTTCCCAACTAGCTTTGCTAGCAATGCCGCCATGAATTCCACGATTGGTATGATGGGGTTTTATCAGCTGCCAGATAGTTACTTGACCGATTACGTGATGCGCGTACAGCGCGCCGACCTTAACGCTGTCAATCAAAGCTATAAAGACCTCATTGACCCTAACAAGTTTTTGATTGTGACGGTTGGCAGCGCCACGCCAAACACAACAACCGCAACAAAAATCGCTAAATAGCCAATGTTAACAGCTTAACAGTTGCGACAGGGTTAAAAACGGCAGGGTGATGAGCTTGAACTATGGCTTGCGCCCCATTTTCGAAAGCCTTGCGTATCGAGATGCACCGAGCCTGTCGGATACAAACCGAGTCCAAAATTATAGCTTTGCCCGTTGGACTGCCAAAACTGGCAAAGCCCATCAAAGGTGCTTTCTATTGCCCATTTGTTGGCTTCGTTTTCAGGTATCCAAATATCAATCGCGCCATTGGTCATGTGCTTACTCTCCCCCGCGCCGCCCGCACAATCATTCAATGCAGGGTTTCGATACACGGAGCGTATCACTGTCGAATACGGCAAGTAACCTTGTTTTTGCAGTTGCTGCAGCATTTGTAGGGTGGGCACGATATTTTGCCATAGTGACGCAGGCGGTACTTCATACGGCTCAAAACCGCAGCGCCGTGCATCTCTGGCACTCGTGATTAACTGATCCATCGGCGGAATGGTGCCTAATTGGCTTTGCAAGTAATTTTGATACGCCAACACTTCTGATTGCTGATAACTGTGGCTAGCTAACCAATCCTTAAAATCTGCATCATTGGTATAGACAACGTTACTATTGTATCGTGTGCTATTTTTGAGTGCGCCATAATCTGTTGTAGGTCGGCTTGTGTTTTGACGGTTTAGAATAAGACCGCGCATATTGTCAGTCTGCGTGACAGTAGGATTTTTAGGGTCTGGCTGGGTTTGACGAACGATGGTCGTAGTAGGTTTTCGATTATCGACGGGTGTGACGGGATGATTACAGGCGATAAGCAATGTCATTATCATCCCTGAGCCAACAATGCCTGTTAAAATCTTGGTTTTGGTATTCTGAGTCTTGGTAGTGTTGATATTCTGGGTATTGGCACTTTTGGCATTGGCATACTGGGCGGTTTGCGCGTTGTCTTCGATAATGGTTGGTTTATTTTTGGTCTTGTTTTGATGTGTCATGGATTGCCTATTCACGTTTCGTCAAAATGGAAAAACACCACGGACTGATGAGCAACTGTCAAAAAAGTAGGCTTGATATACTTAGCTAATCATGCCTACTTGATAATTATTTTCACTTAACTTTTACTTGATAGTTATGTTCACTACATAATTAAGACATAATTAAGCTTAATTGATAGCTCACTTAATATAGTGACTTATTTCTATGAAACAAGTGTTATAAACTATTACATTATTAAGACTACCAAAATCACATTAAGCCATATAAACTATTGAGCCTATTTTTGTGTCTTTTTACAGACTTATTGTCACCGGGTTAATTTGATGTTTGGTGTGTATGGTAGATAAGATTGGACAGTACCGTTTTTCTAGGCAAGCTCATCACTTTGGTAATGACAGTCTACCCTCCTTTTGGCAGCGCGTGCATTTAGACCCTTGGTTATTGATGCTATTGTTTGTCACAGCTTTGTTTGGTTTAGCCATTTTATATAGTGCCTCTACTCAAGACATGGGAATGGTCATCCGTCAAACCATTAGTTTTACCATCGCGTTTGTGGTGATGATTGTCATGGCGCAAATCCCGCCCAGTCTTTACCGTGATTTTACCCCGTTTTTTTATGTGGGTGGTGTGGCGTTACTGATACTGGTCAAAATTATTGGTGAGGTGCGACTGGGTGCGCAGCGCTGGATTGGTATTCCTGGGTTTGGTAGTGTCCAGCCGTCAGAGTTTATGAAGCTTGGCATGCCGATGCTCACTGCTTGGTTTTTATCCAAACGCGACTTGCCGCCAAGTTTATCGACAGTGCTTATCACGCTGGTGGCGATTGGTATTCCAGTGCTGCTAATTGCTGAGCAGCCCGACTTGGGCACCTCTTTATTGGTGGCGTCTAGTGGCTTATTTGTGCTGTTTTTGTCGGGTTTACCTTGGTGGATGATTGGCTCTGCGGTGGCGCTGTTTATTCCCTTTGTTTTTGTGGCTTGGGAATACCTGTTACACGACTACCAGCGCAAACGCGTCCTAACTTTGCTAGACCCTGAAAGCGATGCCTTGGGGGCTGGATGGAATATCATGCAGTCAAAAACCGCGATTGGCTCAGGGGGGCTCACAGGTAAAGGCTACTTGCAAGGCACACAATCTCATCTACATTTTTTACCCGAAGGCCACACCGATTTTATCATTGCGGCTTTTTCTGAAGAGTTTGGCTTAATTGGTGTCAGTTTACTGATGTTCCTGTATTTTTGTATTCTATGCCGCGCCTTATTTATTGCTTACTCCAATACTGCTGTCTATAGCAAATTACTCTCGGGCGCGATTGCCATGTCATTTTTTGTGTATGTGTTTGTAAATGCCGGCATGGTAGCAGGTATTTTGCCAGTTGTCGGTGTTCCTTTGCCATTTATCAGCTACGGCGGTACTGCTTTAATTACTTTGATGGCAGGATTTGGTTTAGTGATGTCAATTGCCTCGCATAATGTTAAATAACCGTCACACTATTTTCGAAACTATTTTGTTTGTAAATAGATTATTTATAAACAATTATTTATGTAACTATTTATGTAAATAGGTATTTTTAAATGTAAAAAACGTAAAAAAGTTAGCATAAAAGATATCCTTTTTATGAGTAGTTTTAAACAATTATGACGGTAAAACTTAATAATTTTTACCGTTTATCTATTTTTTTATACCTTTTATCTAAATAAATCGTGATTTTAATCGCGTAATTGCTTATTGTGGGTCATCAAGATTGAACAATTACATACCGAAACAAAGTAAAATTTGTAAACTAATTGTTAAATCTCATAAATTTTCTTGGTGCCCTATAAGCGATTTGTATGCATGACATATAAAGTAAAGGCTTATTGGCTCCCAAATATAAGGCGCTCATTGTAAAGAGCGATTGTTCAGAGGTCATTATGTCAAAGCGTCAATCGAATTTAGCTAATGTAGCGACGTTACTTTGCTTTTGTGGCGTAACGGCGCTTAGCTCAACTACCCAAGCAGCCACGAGCAATTTAGATCACGTACTTAATGAGTTAACCCGCCAGCACAACAATGCATCAGACTTAGTCAAATCAGCCCGCCAACCTCGTAACCTTGCCTTAGACAGCCAACTTATCAGCCAAGACACTTCACAAGCTAGCAAAGATTCAGACGTGTTAGAGCGTCTTTCTGCCGTTGCATCCAATACGGTCAATCGCTTTAGCCAAACGGGTGTCGCCTCTTGGTATGGTCGTCAGTTTCAAGGTCGCAAAACTGCTAGCGGTGATACTTTTGATGCCAATTCGTTGACTGCGGCGCATCGCTCATTGCCAATGAACTGTTATATCAAAGTAACCAACAAATCAAACGGCAAAAGCGTTGTGGTAAAAGTCAATGACCGCGGTCCGTTTTCAAGCCATCGCGTCTTAGATTTATCGTATGCCGCCGCCAAACAAATTGGCTTAGCAAGCACGGGCACAGGCAACGTTGTTATTGAACGTGTAAGTGGTCTAAACTAATGTTAGCTGACTAGCAGCCTTTAGCTTAATATCAGTTTTTAGATGACTATCCGCCTATCAGCACAAAAAAAGCATGAAATTGATTCATGCTTTTTTAATTCCCTTAAAAATCTTACCGCGCCAAATACTTAGTCATATCTTCAATCCCATGCAAGGTCATCGGATACATATGACCTTGCATGATATCTTTGATTAAGCCGATGGTCTGGGTGTATTGCCAGTAGCTTGGTGTCTCAGGATTGAGCCATGCGACTTTATCAAAGTGGTTAGTGATACGTTTTAGCCACGCCTGTCCCGTATCTTGGCTCATATACTCAACGCTGCCGCCGACAGATAACAACTCATAAGGCGACATTGCCGCATCACCGACAAAAATCACCCGATAATCACTGCCGTATTTGTGTAGCACATCCAATGTGGGCACGGCACTGGCGTTACGGCGGGCATTTTCTGTCCAAACATACTCATACACGCAGTTATGAAAATAAAAGAATTCAAGCGTCTTAAACTCATTTTTGGCAGCGGCAAATAAGCGCTCACACGCTTCAATATAGCTATCCATGCTACCACCGATATCAAACAGCATGAGCACTTTGACACGATTACGGCGTTCGGGACGCAGCTGTACATCAAGCATCCCTTTTTGCGCGGTTTTCTTGATGGTTGAGCCAATATCAAGCTCATCAGCCGCCCCATCACGGGCGAATTTACGCAGTTTACGCAGTGCCATCTGCATGGAGCGGGTTTCTAACTGGTTATCCGTATCCAAATCGCGGTATTTGCGCTGCTCCCACACCTTGACCGCGCTGCGTTTTCGGCTTTCACCACCCACGCGGATACCTTCAGGATGGTCGCCATACGCCCCAAATGGCGATGAGCCGCCTGTACCGACCCATTTGTTACCGCCTTGGTGTCGCTCTTTTTGTTCTTTTAGCCGTTCCTCTAGTGCTTTCATGAGTGCTTCAAGCGAGCCATATTTTTTGAGTAGGCGCCGCTGGGCTTCGGTGAGATTGTTGGGGTCAAGTTTGAGTTCCAGCCATTCTTTAGGGATATTACCCAATTTTGCCATCAGCTCGTCAATGTCGAGTGTATCAATACCTTCAAAATAATCCGCCATGGCACGGTCAAATTTATCAAAGTATTTTTCGTCTTTGATCATACATAGGCGAATCAACTCGTAGAATTGTTCACGGTCGGCAAACACAATGCCTGATTCTAGCAAGGCATAAAGGTCTAGCAATTCACGGGTGGAAACTGGCACGCCATAAGTGCGTAAGGTGTAAAAAAGATTGATAAACACACCAATCCCCTATCGACTACGACGCAGCATAAAGCCCATACGTTCAAGTAAACTCAAGTCATTTTCATTCTTTAATAACGCCCCCGCCATGGGCGGTAAGCTATCGCTTGGATTTTTCAACCGCTCAATCGCATTTTGACTGCCCGCTTGTAAATCATCGGCCATCAGCAAACTAATCCAATCTATCAACTCAGAGGTAGATGGCGGTTTTTTTAAGCCTTTGACTTCTCGTAGACCGTAGAACACCTTGAGCGCTTCATCCACCAAGTCTGTTTGTAGATTGGGGAAATGCACATCCACAATTTCGCGCATGGTTGCTTGGTCAGGAAAATCAATATAATGAAAAAAGCAACGACGCAAGAAGGCATCAGGCAGTTCTTTTTCATTGTTTGACGTGATAATAACGACGGGACGATGATCGGCGGTAATCGTTTCGCCAGTTTCATACACATAAAACGACATTTTATCAAGCTCATGCAGCAAGTCGTTGGGGAACTCAATATCCGCTTTATCAATCTCATCAATGAGCAGCACCACACGCTCAGGACTGGTAAATGCTTGCCATAACTTGCCTGCCTTGATGTAGTTGGCAATATCATACACGCGGTCATCACCCAATTGACTATCCCGCAGGCGTGATACCGCATCGTACTCATACAAGCCCTGTTCGGCTTTGGTGGTTGATTTGATGTGCCAAGTTAAAAGCGGCATACCTAAACTTTTTGCCACTTCTTCAGCCAGTAGCGTTTTACCCGTGCCAGGTTCCCCTTTGATGAGTAACGGTTTTTGCAATTGAATCGCAGCGTTGACGGCAAGCTTTAGGCTGTCAGTGGCGATATAACTATCGGTGCTTTTAAAACTGCTTTGGGTGACGCTATTTTGGATAGCAGCATTTGGCTGATGGTCAGACATAAAAAAACCTATGATAATCGTCAAAAATGAGTTTCAGACTATCATAAGTTTTAGGGAAAGTTAAGCTATAAGTAAAAGGTTAAGCTTTAAAAGATTAAGCTATAAAAAGTTAAGCCGTAACAGCTTGTTGGCTTATCACTCTCATAACTTAGCGGCTAGGCTGGCTGATATTGGCGTTATTTAACGCATGTTTTTTGTTGGTTTTATCGATGCCCATTCGAAGAATTTGCCAAATAAAACCTAAAATACAGCCCACTGTAATGACAACCATAATTGGTAGCAACCCATTAAAGATAATTGCTGGATCTTTGAGTAAAACCCCATAAACCACTGAAATGCTCGCTGGGGCGATGTCAGGCGGTGTACCAAGGGAAGTGGTTGGCGTGAGCAAAATCGCAAATAGAATAATCCAACTCAAACCTGCAAGCGTTTTTGGCAAAATCCGTACCACTAAAATCCAAAGCAGTAATACCACAATGGAAAATCCCACATAGGCATATAGGGGTAATTTGTCTGGCGGCACACCTTGAACCAGCTGCGCCCACCAAATGATGATTTCGCCTAGCACATTACCGATTTGCTCGAGTGATAAAAATGCAAACATAATTTTGCCTTGCCAAAAATAGATAGATTATTTTAGCATGATTCAAATCATTTGGTTAAAATTTTGCTACTGCCACTTGTTCTGCTGCGCTTCTGCCATATTCAATTTTGCTTGGCGTAACAACACATCTTCAGGCGGCATTTGCACAAAATACCCTTGGCTTTGCAACTTTTCTAACACTTCTGCTTTATTGACTCGTGCAAGCTTTGGCGTATTCGCCAAATCCAAATGCATCACAAAGGTTTCGCGCCCAATCGCTTGGCGAAAATCCTTGGGCAACACTGACAACCAGTCACGAATCTCATCCGTGTCATTGGGATAATCTGGACGAGCAATGTACACATACAGGTCATCTTTTTTGCTAAATTTATAAATATCGCAATGCATCATACAACTCTATTATTACTGTAAAATTTAAAATGCCTCTATCATACCATAAAATAGTATGTTTGGAATTAAACCCCTTTTGCTATCAGCCCTGTGTACTATTAATCTAGGCATTTCACCTGTTAGCCCATAAAAAAAGAGCAACTAGGGCAATTGCTCTTTTGCGGATAAAAGCTACGGATAAATTTGCGCTTTATAAAGCTAATTAATGATGCTCAGTATCGGCAATCTGCGCTTGTGCCAACGCAGATAAGGCGGCTTTTAACATCGCTGATACGGTGCTTGAGCAAGTGCCGATACCTGAATAAATCTCACCTTCAATATTCAACTGTAAGTAAGCAACGGCATTGGCATCACTGTTGTTTTGGGTGAGCGGGCTTTGACTTTCCACCGTTAACGCATGCTCTGCATAGTTGATAACGTGAATATTTTTGTTCAATTTGGCAGAGATGGCATTGATAAAGGCAGACAACGGACCATTACCATTACCAACGACGTCTATGATATCATCCCCCATGCGCACAGAGCCTGTAAAGCTTACTGAGCCAGCGGTGTTCTTGATTTCATAATCTTGCAACGCCAAAGTAGATTGGTTCAAATAAGTGTTTTTAAACACGCTAATAACATCATCTGAGGTCAACTCTGTCTGGCGACTTTCAGCTTCTTGCTGAATGACACGGCTAAAGTCAATTTGCGTCCAGCGCGGCAAATGAAAACCAAAGTCACGTTGCAAGATATAAGCAACACCGCCTTTCCCTGACTGGCTATTGATACGCACGACATCCTGATAGCCGCGTCCGATATGAGCAGGGTCAATCGGCAAGTACGCCACATCCCATAAGCCTTGGGTGGTTTCGGCATTTTGCTCGTTATAATCTAGCGATTTTTTGATGGCATCTTGGTGCGAGCCACTAAAAGCGGTAAATACCAACTCGCCCACATAAGGATGGCGTGGATGAATCGGTAACTGATTGCACTCACTCACCACTTGGGCGATTTCGCTCATGTTACTAAAATCAAGCTGTGGGTCTACGCCTTGGCTATACATATTCATCGCCATGACCATGATGTCCATATTGCCTGTGCGCTCGCCATTACCAAAAAGCGTACCTTCAATACGGTCAGCGCCTGCCATCAAACCTAACTCACTGGCAGCCACAGCACAGCCACGGTCATTGTGGGTGTGAAGGCTCACAATCACATGCTCTCGCATGGGTAAGTTTTGGCAAAAATATTCAATCTGATCGGCATAGATATTGGGCGTTGAGCTTTCTACGGTTGATGGCAAGTTAAAGATTACTTTTTGACCTAAGTCCGGGCGCCAAACTTTACACACCTCATCACAGATTTTGACCGAAAAATCGACCTCGGTTTGCGAGAAACTTTCAGGGGAATATTCAAAAATCCATTCGGTTTCAGGGTATTCTTTCGCCAAATCACGCAATAATGTTGCACCTTCAACCGCAATCGCAATGATGTCATCATAATCTTTTTGATACACTTTTTCGCGCTGCACTTTTGAGGTTGAGTTATACACGTGGACGATGGCACGTTTGGCACCTTTTAGCGACTCAAAGGTACGGCGAATCAAATGTTCGCGTGCCTGCACCAATACTTGCAAGGTCACATCGTCGGGTACGTGTCCGCCTTCGATTAGTTTACGGGTAAAGTCATACTCCACCTGTGCCGCTGATGGAAAACCAATCTCAATTTCTTTGAAACCCACTTGCACCAACAAGTCAAAGAAGCGCATTTTTTGTTCAATGCTCATCGGCTCAATCAAAGCTTGGTTACCATCTCGCAAATCCACCGACGTCCATATGGGCGCTTTGGTGATCGTTTTATCGGGCCAAGTACGCTGGGTCATCTTTGGTGCAAACGCAAAGGGTTGGTATTTTTTATGATTAAAAGCCGCGTTTTTGGGTTGTATTGACATGCTAATTCTCCACATTTAATTTTACTTAAAATTCTATGATGAAATTATATCCATTTTTTTGTAGTTGAAGTAACTAAATTTTGCTATAAAAAACATAGAATTTGATATTTATGGCTACTATAATTATATTGTTTAGTTAAAATCACTAATTTTGAGAGTTTGCCATGACTTCATTAGATAAAATAGACAGACAAATTTTAGCGCTATTACGAGAAAATGCACGCATGAGTAACCTTGAATTGGCGGAAAGCGTAAACTTAAGCCCTACCCCCTGTGCGCGCAGAGTCAAGCAATTAGAGGATGCCGGTGTGATCACGGGTTATAGTGTCACCACCGACCCTAGAAAATTAGGCTATCAACTGTCAGTCTATATTGCCATTAGCATGGATAAACATACGGCAGAACGCTTTAGCAATTTTGAAAAAAAACTACGAGAATTTCCTGAAGTGGTCAGCTGTAGTATAGTGACAGGGCGCAGCGAAGACTATCTTATCAAAGCTTTGGTCAAAGATATGGCGCATTATGAAGAATTTTTATTGCATCGTCTAAACCGTATCGAAGGTATCGCACAAGTGCATACCAGTTTTGAATTACGGCAGGTATTTGAAAAATCAATCATCTGATTGGGTGTTAAAGCCTGTTCTAAACCCTGTTTTAAAAACCTATAAAAAAACGCACTATTTATTGGTATCGCTTATGATACCTAGCCAAACAATAAAAAGCCATTGATAACCAACGGCTTTTTTTATTGTCTAATCGCTACTTTTCCCATATTCCCGATGTGACTTTGGCTTTTATGGCGGGGTATTTATTGATGTTAAAAACAGGATGCTTAACACCTGATTTGATTTGAGCGGAATAATCTTTTGCCAAAATAAATACATATTTTGACAACAGAACGATACTGACAAGATTAATGTACGCCATAATCGCCATCATCAAATCCCCCATATCCCACACCATAGGCACTTCAGCCACAGAACCAAAATACACAAAGGCGAGCACTAACATACGAAATATATTTAAAATCATTGGATGATTCTTAAGATATTGCACATTGGTTTCGGCATAGGCGTAGTTGCCAATAATACTCGAAAAAGCGAACATGAACAGCACTACCGCTAGGAAAATTTGCGCCCATGAACCCACATGACTTTCTAACGCGGCTTGGGTCAATTGAATGCCTGTCAAATCAGCGGTGGGCAGTTTTGATAATAAAATAATAAACGCAGTACAAGAACAGACAATAATGGTATCCACAAAAACACCCAAACTTTGAATCAGTCCTTGTGTGGCGGGGTGAGGCACATCCGCAGCAGCAGCGGCATTGGGGGCAGAGCCTTGACCTGCTTCGTTAGAGTACAAACCCCGCTTAATCCCAAGCATCATCGACTGCGATACCAAACCGCCTAACGCCCCACCCGCTGCCGCATTAAAAGTAAAGGCATCGGTCAAAATCAAATTAAATACCTGTGGAATCATGGTGATATTGGTCACAATAATATACAACGCCATTAGCAGATACACCCCTGCCATCACAGGTACTAGCATTTCTGAAATGGTGGCAACGCGTTTTATCCCACCAAAAATAATCGGTGCAGAAATGATAACCAACAATATCGCTACCACATGTTTACCTGTTCCCCATGAAGCACAGGTATTATCGCCCGTACAACCGACGGCTGATTGTACCGCTTGGGCGATGGTATTGGCTTGAATGGCATTATATACCAAGCCAAAACACAAAATCAGACTCACTGCAAACGCCACACCTAGCCAACCTTGCCCTAAACCCTGACGGATATAGTAAGCAGGTCCACCCCGAAAATGCCCATTGGCATCTCGCACCTTAAATAATTGTGCCAATGACGACTCAGCAAACGCCGATGCCATCCCAATCAAAGCAATAAACCACATCCAAAATACCGCACCCGG
This sequence comes from Moraxella sp. CTOTU47579, assembly GCF_032004885.1. Classification (NCBI taxonomy): domain Bacteria; kingdom Pseudomonadati; phylum Pseudomonadota; class Gammaproteobacteria; order Moraxellales; family Moraxellaceae; genus Moraxella; species Moraxella sp. CTOTU47579. The sequence continues at coordinate 7,869 of NZ_DALZOJ010000001.1, read as the reverse complement.
TCCGCCAACACTCACGGCAATAGCAACTCCTGCGATATTCCCTGTACCGACACGACTCGCCAGTCCTGTCATAAACGCTTGAAACGATGAGATACTCTCACTATGCTCGTGATGTTCGGTGCTTCGACTAGCCAGCAAATTTTTGACACTATGTCCAAATAAACGAAATTGAACAAACCCTGTCATGACGGTGAAAAACACACCAATACAAATCAAAATCCACACCAACCAATCCCACATAGGTGAACTGATAAGATTGACACTACAATGAATGCTATCCATCACACTTGCTTGCGCCAAGCAAGCTAAATCTTTGTTATACATCAACAAATCTCGCCTCAAAAATTGATAGCGGATAGTATCAATAAAGCAAACTTTTGGCAATGATTCAGCAAAAAAAAACGACACCAAAAGTGTCGTTTTTCTACAGCTTACGCTAACAAATTAGAAACGGTAAGTTGCACCAATTTTAGCGATTGGATACCATTTTGAATAATTTGAATCATCCAAATCTTGTTGTAAGTCAGATTTTAATTGATTATTGTCGAATTTTGTAATTTCTTGACCATTGGCATCTAGAACTCGCGTGTTAGCATCAGTTACTTTTAAGCCACCCGTGTAAGCTGCACCAATTTCACCAAATACACCAAAGTTATTAGTGATATTAGGACGGAAACCAATAGTTAAGTATGGGTTCAAAGTGTTTTTATTTTCAGCTGAAGCTTCAATGTTACCATAGTAAGAGTTACCATTGATGTTAACTGGTTTAGTTTCAGTCGCTTGTTTTTTCAAGGTGATTTCGTTGTCACCAAAAATGGTTCCAACACCCACAGTAAACCAATTTCCAGCTGGACGTAAATTCACACCAATATATGGGTTGCTTGAATCTGTTTCTAAGTCATATTTAACATCTTCAATTTTGATGGTGTTTTTTAAATCACCAATATCACCGCCAGCCCAACCAACTACAAGCTCAGTCTTATCGTTTAGAGCCCAACCAAGATTAGCACCATAACCTAAAGTACCTACTTCGGCACTGATAGCGGCAGGATGTGTTACGGTATCAAAAAACGTTCTAGTACCAGAAACCAATTGAGTTGTTGTGTTTTTTACTACACCTGAGTTTGGATCGTAGGTGGTAGTAGATACGGCAACAGGCTGTGCAACAACTTGTTGGTCAACAACTACAGTTTCAGCAAAAGCAGAAGTTGCGATTAAAGCAGCAGGAATAGCAGCTAATTTCAAAACTTTCATATAAATCTCCTAAGGACAGGATAAAGTAAATTTATCATTTCTCTTAAAAATCTAAAAGACTTTCAAGCGATGAATGACATATAAAGAAAAAGTAAATTAGTTGACATATTTTGTTACGTTTCTCTTAGGTATATTAAAACGTAATTTTTCAGCAATGTCTTTTAATTTTGTATAACTTTTCTATATGTTTATGTAATTACATAGGATGAAGTGTAATATTTTATCAAAAATGTTGCTTTTTTAAAAGACTTAAGTTGATGTTGCAATTAAGAGAATGACTTTTATGTTAATTTTTTTTACAATACGCCTATCGAGAGATGCTGCAGCTTAAGGTTCGCTTAATTTATATTTGCTTGCCTGCGCTAGGCTCGTTTTTTGTATTTTAACCAAAATAAATACAAAATAAATAACGGCATCTGCGTTTTTACTTTAACTTTTTTTACTGGTTATTAAGGAGTGGACGCAGTGTCCCTGTCTATCAATTCTACCGATTCAAATTTTTCTGATTATAAAGTTGCCGATATTAGCCTTGCCGACTATGGTCGCAAAGAAATCAAACTGGCTGAAACTGAAATGCCTGCTTTGATGGGCTTACGCCAACGCTACCAAACCGTGCAGCCTTTAAAAGGCGCCAAGATTGTGGGCTGTATCCACATGACCATTCAAACAGCGGTATTGATTGAAACGCTCGTGGCGCTGGGTGCTGAAGTACGCTGGACTTCTTGTAATATTTTCTCAACCCAAGACCATGCCGCTGCCGCCATCGCAGCAGCCGGTATTCCTGTGTTTGCTTGGAAAGGCGAAACTGAGGAAGAATACGAATGGTGTCTTCGCCAGCAGATTTTTGAAGGCGGTGAAGCCACGGGCAAGCTATGGGATGCCAATATTATTTTAGATGATGGCGGTGACTTGACGGCGCTGATTCATAACGACTACCCGCAAATGCTCGACAACATTCACGGTATCTCAGAAGAGACAACAACAGGGGTACATCGTCTAATTGAAATGCTCAATGCAGGCACCCTAAAAGTACCCGCCATTAATGTCAATGACGCAGTGACCAAATCAAAAAATGACAACAAATATGGCTGTCGTCATAGTCTAAACGATGCCATCAAACGTGGTACCGATATGCTTTTGGCGGGTCGTCGTGCGCTTGTTATCGGTTATGGCGATGTGGGTAAAGGTTCGGCTCAAAGCCTACGTCAAGAAGGCATGGTAGTACGAGTGACGGAAGCCGATCCAATTTGTGGTATGCAAGCTTGTATGGATGGCTATGAATTAGTTTCGCCATTTGTGGAAGGTGACCCTGCCAAAGGCGTCAACAAAACCCTTATGCAAGATACTGACTTGGTGGTCACTACCACTGGTAATTACCATGTCTGTAATAGCGATATGTTAAAAGCATTAAAAGCCACCGCAGTGGTTTGTAATATTGGTCACTTTGATACTGAGATTGATACCCAGTTTATGCGTGACAACTGGAAATGGGTGGAAGTGAAGCCTCAAGTACACCAAGTCTATCGATCAGAAGATGAAAACGATTACTTGCTTTTATTGTCGGAAGGTCGTTTGGTCAATTTGGGTAATGCCACAGGTCACCCATCACGTATTATGGATGGTTCTTTTGCTAACCAAGTATTGGCACAAATGCACTTATTCAAAGAAAAATTTGCTGATTTGCCTGCGGACAAAAAAGCGGACAATTTATATGTCAAAGTATTGCCGAAAAAACTCGATGAAGAAGTGGCAGCAGCCATGGTCGCAGGCTTTAATGGGGTACTGACTAAATTGACGCAGCAACAAGCCGATTATATCGGTGTGCCAATTGAAGGTCCGTTCAAACCTGATAGCTATAAATACTAATAGCTATAACTACTATTTGTTAAAGGTTCAATCAAAGCCATGCCAATGGACATGGCTTTTTTTATGCAGTTTAACTCAATATTTATGCCAAAAAATTCAATTTTTTTACTGTTTTACCCGTTATAATGGTGGTATTTTTTATCATTTTGGATACTTTCATGACCACCATGACAACGCCGTTTTCTTTTGAATTTTTTCCCACCAAGACCGATGACGGTCAAACCAAATTATTGGCAACCTTTGATGAATTAAATGCTTTAAAACCTCAATATTTTAGCGTGACTTATGGCGCAGGTGGGTCAACCCGTGAGCGCACCTTAGGTATCGTTAAGGCACTGAGTGAAAAAAGTGATACGCCTATCACCCCGCATTTATCCTGTATTGGCGATGATAAAGCCAAAATTGGCGAGTTATTGGATTATTATAAATCGTTAGGTATTAATCGCTTGGTGGCGCTGCGCGGTGATTTGCCATCGGGTATGGTGGGTCTTGGCGAGCTGCCGTTTGCTGTCGATTTGGTTAAATACATACGTGAGCATAGCGGTGATTATTTTCGTATCAAAGTGGCTGCATATCCAGAAATGCACCCGCAAGCCAAAAGCTTTGATGCCGATATCCAAAACTTGCTCAATAAATACCGCGCAGGTGCGACTGAAGCGATTACCCAGTTTTTCTACAACGCTGACAGCTATCTATATCTGCGTGATGCCCTTGCCAAAAAAGGGGTGACACAAGATGAGTTTCCAATTATCGCAGGCATTATGCCCATCACCAATGCGTCAAATTTGATTCGGTTTGCCGATGGCTGTGGGGCAGATATTCCACGTTTTATCCGTAAACAGCTTGCAGACTATGGCGATGACAAAAAAGCCATTCGTCAATTTGGGTTTGAAGTGATGGTCAATCTCTGTGAGCGTTTGATTGCCGAAGGCGTGCCGTCAATGCATTTTTACAGCATGAACCAAGTCAATCCAAATAAACAATTGATTGAAGCGCTTGGATTGGTTTAATTGCGGATAGAACTTACCCACTATCTGACAGTAAACAAAAAATGAGCATGACGATGTTAAACTGTCTGTTTACCATCGTAAAATTGGGGCATCGCAAAATAACGCTTATCTTAAACAGCTTATCTGGAATAGTTTATCTTGAGCAGCTACTGTTCGATAAAATTTTATCGTGCGATTGCCCTGATGGTCGGATGCTTACCTAGTTAAATGTCGTCATGCGTTAGGTTTGCGCCAGTATTTTAACTTTGAAGTGTGACCAATCCCCACATTAAAGGTGTTGGTAGGATCTAGCTTTCGATAAAAATTGGCTAATGCTGGCTTAGCAACATATAAATGACCCACATTGTGTTCTGCGGGGTATTCTGCTCTACGCTCATCTAGCAGCTGCCACATCTGATGTTCAATATCCAGTGGATTAGTGCCTTTTTTGACGATGTAATCTTGGTGAAATACATGACAAAAAAAGTGCCCATAATATAATTTATGTAACATATGTTGTTCTAGATCTGCGGGGATTTTTTCCACCCATTCTCTATCATTACGTCGTAACGCAATATCCAATGCCACAATATCCTCAACCTCTGCTCGATGGGTATCACGATATCGTATCGCCGCTCCGGCAACAGCAAAACGGTGTAAGAAAGCTTTGCGACCTTCTTCCTCCGTACAGGCAAAATACGAGCCAGTAGAATGAACGGCAAAATACTCATTTAAAAACTGCTGTGTCTGTTCTGCGCTTTGCTCGTCCACTCGTAGAATCAAGTGATGCTCAAAACGCTGATGAAATGCTAGCATGCGCTGCGGTAAATGACTAGGTAAGAAAAAGGTGATAGCTTGTAAAATTTGATCAGTTAACCCTCGTATCTTGATTTTTTCCAACCACCCATCAACGCGATCTTTGAGGGCTAATGCTCTGGGTATATTCACCGTGCCAAAACGTTCAATAAACAAGAAAGTGTCTTTGCCATACTTTGCGCCAATACTAAAGGCATCCCGATGAATATATTCTCCAGCAATCGGCAAGCTGGGTAACGATGTCAGCAAATAACGACGTATTGCTGTTAAGTCATCATGGTCATTTGAGCCGATATAAAAAACCTTACTCTCAACTTTTTCAAAGGTATCGAGTCGCACCGCAAACACACAGACTTTACCCGCTGACCCCGATGCTTCATATAACCGTGTCGGATCGGCATTAAATCTAGCAGGACTATCTGCATCGACTTGCTTAACGTCATGCGCGTAACGATTGTCTGATGCCAGCTGGCTAGTTTGGGTGGTTACCTGACCGGTTTCATAGTCTTGTTTTTGCAGTCTGGTGAGTATCTCTTCAGCCGTGTTGCCTAAATCAATACCTAGATGATTAATCAATTCTAACTCACCCGATTCATTGACACGGGCATACAACGCCATTTCAGTATAAGCAGGTCCACGACGTACCAGCGCGCCGCCTGAATTGTTGCACACGCCACCTAAAACTGAAGCGCCAATACATGATGACCCAATCACGGAATGCGGTTCACGATTATAAGGCTTTAAAGTACGCTCAAGATTATCCAAAGTTGCGCCTGGTAAACACACGACTTGTTTGCCATCTAAAATCACTTGAATACCTTGTAGACGCCGAGTACTCATAATGATGACTGGACGATCATATTCATCACCATAAGGTGTAGAGCCGCCTGTCAGTCCTGTATTGGCAGCTTGCATAATTACCACACAATCTGCCTCAATAATTGTTTGTAGTGCCTGCCATTGTTCAAGTAAGGTGCCGGGACATACCACAGCCAACACTTTTCCCTCACCAAAACGTATGCCTTGTCGATAATGACGGGTATCTTGTTCATCGATGAGTACATGAGACTTCCCTACGATCTTCGCTAATTTATCGAGTGTCGGCTTATACTTTTTTAACATGATAAATATCCTTATTGATTAAACTTATTGTTTAAATGGGTCATGATGTTTTATTGGCGATTATATTGACTTGTTGATAGTTGAACCGGTCTGGTTTTATCAAAGATAGGATTGTGTTTGATAGTAGAGCTACGCATAGCGTTAAAATGGTCAAGTGTGCGTCTACCATCGGTGGCTCGCTTGTAGATGCGGTTATCGCTGATTTGTGGTACTAGATTTTTTACTACGAGATTTTTTGCTATCAGATTTTGTGCTAGATGAGGCTTGGCATAGTGACTAAGTGGGTAGCTTTCTTGGGTTAGCAGTAAGCATTGGCAATGGTATAAGCGAGTGATAAGTTTTTGTTTCATCCCTTTATGCTACTATATTTTAATCAATTTACGCAAAAATTTATGCGCTTTGTATCAGCGCTCAATGTAAAAGGAGACTATTAAAGTCCCCTTTTTCACTGCTGTGAGTCTGTTTTAGTTTGATTTTACATTTACATGGCAGCTGCGAAGATTGCGACGACCTGTTCATGATTTGCCTTGCGTGGGTTGGTGAGCATACAAGCATCATTTTGGGCATTGGTTGCCATGATGGCAAGGTCTTCTTGTTTAACACCAAGCTCAGTAAGTCCCGTAGGAATACCTACTGCTTGGGATAGCTCACGAATTGCATTGATGCCTGCCTTACCTGCTTCTGCTCGAGTCATGCCTTTGATGTCGATGCCCATAAATTCTGCAATATCTGCATAACGCTCAGGTGTTGAGATAAGGTTAAATTCACAGACGTGCGGTAACAAAATCGCATTACAGACACCGTGTGGCAGATTGTAGAACCCACCTAACTGGTGTGCCATCGCATGTACATAACCTAGCGAGGCATTATTAAACGCCATGCCTGCTAAGTATTGAGCATAGCTCATAGCCTCACGCGCTTCAATGTTTTCGCCATTTGCTACTGCTTGACGCAGCCATTGTTGAATCATTCGAATGGCTTTTTCAGCACAAGCATCTGTAATCGGATTTGCAGCAGTCGATACATACGCCTCTACTGCATGGGTTAGCGCATCCATACCTGTTGCCGCAGTTAAAGATGCAGGTTTAGCAGTCATCAGTCGAGGGTCATCAATAGCAATGAGTGGTGTACAACGCCAATCTACAATCGCCATTTTGACGTGGGTATCGGTATTGGTGATAATACAAAAACGTGTCATCTCTGATGCCGTGCCTGCCGTGGTATTAATAGCAATCAATGGTGTCATTGGCACTTTACTTTTATCAATACCTTCATAGTCACGGATATGACCACCGCCTGCCGTCACTAGACCAATCCCTTTTGCACAGTCATGTGACGAACCACCACCCAATGAGATGATAAAATCACAGCCGTTATCCTGATACGCTGTGACGCCATCGTGGACATTTTTGTCAGTTGGATTTGGCTCTGCGCCTGCAAATACGTAGCTATCAATACCTTGTTCGCTTAAATGTTTAATGATAATGTCTGGAACACCTGCTTTGTTCAGCCCTTGGTCAGTTACAATAAGCGCTTTTTTAGCACCTAGATCTTTGGCTTTTGATCCCACTTCTTTGACACAGCCAGGTCCAAATAATGATACGCAGGGAATAAAAAAGCCACTGGTTTGATCGGAGATTTGCTTATAAGCCATGATTAAATTCCTTTTAATCTTTTATGGTTAGGGTATATAGTAATTTTATTCGCACGCCTAGTTTTTTGTCATCATTACAACTAGATAAGATGTACCAATATATTTTTATAAAATATACCCCACTCTCAACACTTTTAAGCGGGGTTGAAACAAAGAAGGCATGAACTT